>NZ_BMKZ01000017.1 GCF_014644735.1 Caldalkalibacillus thermarum
CTTCCCCCTCCTAACCTTAATCTTATCACTTCCAGTTCATATAGGGAATATATGTTTGTGCCCGATTCATCCCCCACTTACACTTCGTTTAGAAGTGGGGGTCTTCTCGGATAATTTATGATAAAAAGCACCCTGCTTCCTGCTGGGTGCCTTTCACCTGGATGGCTTGCGGGCCAGCATGGTCACCAATCCTTCCTTCTCCTGCTCATAGTAATAGAGAACATGCCATCCTTCAAACACGCTTAACAATTCTTGTGGCTGAAGTTTGTATGCCGGCCGGATATGGGGGTTGGCGTCATGTTCTGTTTGTAAAAACGTCTCCACAAACACAAGCCCGCTGGGTTTTAAAGTTCTTTTCACTTGCTCAAACAAGTCCCTTTGCAAATAATAGGTCTTAATCACCAAATCATACTGCGCTGGAGGCAGCTTGATCTCTTCCAAATCAACAACACGTCCATCAATAGGCAGTTGTTCTTCCTCTGCCAGCTTGGCCAAACAATTGATAGCTACGTCAGAGATATCCAAGGCGGTGACCCGAAACCCTTGTCTGGCTAAATACAGGCTGTTTCCGCCCAAACCACAGGCCAAATCAAGGGCTTCCCCTTTACAGTTACTTTTTAGTCCATTTGTTAAAACAGGCATTAACAGAGCAAGCCTTTTATTGGGCGGGGAAGGTTGAACCGTTTTAGCCAGCTTTGATTCATATTTATGATTCCATTTGATGCGGTCCTGTTCGGCCATCAGCCTAACTCCTTTGGTTGTAAAGCTTGTAGACCTGCAGTACTCTCGGTACTCTGTCTACAAGCTGAAGCAGGTGACATCCTCCTATTTCACATATCACGTTTTTCTTTTAACAATTGGCTAATGGGTTTTCAAACCTGATCTTTTTTGATGCAACTTCACGTATCACATCTTGTGTCTTAATAATAGAAGGGCCTGAGTTGTACTGTCGAAAGGCTTTTTGTGTATCCTGATTTCACCTCATATTTCGATTTTCTTATTGCAAAATCCTTCAAAGAACTATAAGAACTTCTTATAACACATAACACATAACACATAACACACTGTATCACCGAATTAATATCATGTGTTACAATAGGCATAATGGGAAGTTCTTCCTTGCCCATAAACCATCATGGCTTATGGACACCGGTCACTGTGAGGAAGCGCAACATCAATACGTTAAAAAGGATGTGTTTCTATTGGTTACAGACTCCAAAAATCCTAAATACACAAACCGATTAATACATGAAAAGTCACCCTATCTTCTTCAACATGCCCACAATCCTGTAGATTGGTACCCTTGGGGTGAGGAAGCCTTTGAAAAAGCAAGACGGGAAGATAAACCTGTTTTCCTCAGCATCGGCTATTCCACTTGCCACTGGTGCCATGTCATGGAGAGGGAATCATTTGAAGATGAAGAAATTGCTGATATTTTGAACAACCACTTTGTGTCGATCAAAGTGGACCGGGAAGAACGGCCTGATGTGGATGCAATCTATATGGCCGTCTGCCAGGCGTTGACCGGGCACGGAGGGTGGCCGCTGACCATTGTGATGCACCCTGATCAAAAGCCCTTCTTTGCTGCCACCTATCTGCCCAAAGAGGGAAAGTGGGGGCGTTCCGGACTAAAAGAGATTTTGCAAAAAATCCATCACCTGTGGCTCCATGACCGTCAAAAGCTCAATGAGGCAGGAGCAAACATTATAAAAGCCATCCAGGAGATGAAAAGCCGCCCAAAAGGAGCCGAGCTGACCAAAGAGATCCTGCATCACGCCTATGCCCAATTTGAGCGCACCTTTGATGCGGACTATGGCGGCTTTGGCCAAGCACCTAAGTTTCCTCTGCCCCATTCCTATTTGTTCTTATTGCGTTACTGGCAAATGACGGGGGAGCCAAAAGCCCTGGAGATGACGGAGAAGTCCCTGCAGGCCATGCACCGCGGCGGCATCTATGACCATTTGGGCTACGGATTTGCCCGCTACTCGGTAGATGAAAAATGGCTGGTCCCCCATTTTGAAAAAATGCTGTACGACAATGCCCTGCTGGCTTACAGTTATACGGAAGCTTACCAAGCCACAAGAAATCCTTATTACAAGCAAGTGACGGAAGAAATTTTTGAATATGTCCAGCGGGTGATGACCTCTCCAGAAGGCGGATTTTATTCGGCAGAGGATGCCGATTCGGAAGGAGTAGAAGGTAAGTTCTATGTATGGACACCGGAAGAAATATTCGAGGTGCTGGAGGAAACAGAGGCAGAACTGTTTTGTGACATTTATGATGTAACCGAACAGGGCAATTTTGAAGGGAAAAATATTTTACACCTGATTGATGTTGACCTGGAGCAAAAAGCAAAGCAGTACGGCTTGTCCCTTGCACAGCTCGAACAGAAACTGGCCGCTGCCCGGCACAAACTGTTTCTCCACCGTGAAAAACGGGTCCATCCCCATAAAGATGATAAGATTTTAACCGCCTGGAACGGTTTGATGATTGCTGCCTTGGCCAAAGCGTCCGCCGCTTTTGGGCGCTCAGATTATCTGGAGCTGGCCCGTAGAGCGGCAAACATGATTGAACGGCACTTAACCGACAGCGAGGGACGCCTGTTGGCGCGCTACCGGGATGGTGAAGCACACTATCTGGCTTACATCGATGACTACGCCTTTTTCATCTGGGCCTTGCATGAGTTGTATTTTGCCTCTTCAGACGCCTCCTGTCTACAACAGGCCAAATCCTTGCTGGATCAAACCCTGGAACGTTTCTGGGATAAACAAAACGGAGGCTTTTTCTTCTATGCCAAGGACGCCGAGCGGCTGATTACCAATCCAAAAGAGATTTATGACGGGGCCACCCCCTCCGGCAATGGAGTGATGGCCTTTAATCTGGTCCGCCATTACTTGCTGAGCGGTGAAGATGTTTACCGGGAGACTGCGGAAGCGTTGCTGCAGGCTTTCGGGCAGCAAATTAACGAGTATCCGTCCGGACATGCGTTTTCTTTGCTGGCCTTGCAACTTTCGAGCGGCAATCATGCCGAGCTTGTGATCGTGGAAGGGAAAGACCGGCATACTTATGACAAAATGGTCGAAACGGTGCAGCGGGCTTATCTGCCCTTGGCCGTTGTCTTGTATAAAACACGTGAGCAAAACCAGCGCTTGAATGCTCTGGCTCCGGCTCACCAGGACAAACAAGCGGTAGACGGCCAAACCACTTTTTATCACTGTGTCAATTTTGCCTGGATACACCTTCATCAAAATCTGCCTGGATTTAATTCATCCTGTTCCGTAAAAATCAGGTAATCCTTCACTTTAGTCAGGCTGTTCCTTTTCAGTAAAGCAGTTCCGCGACGGGCCCGGGTCATTTTCTCCACCTGGGCCAGATCGACGGAACGGAGCGCTCCCCGCCCTGTTTCAATCTGGATTTGAACCGGTTTCTCACCTTCAGGGATCACATATCCAGTCACTACCTCATCTCCCTCTTTTAGGTTAATGCCTTTCACCCCCTGTGCTTTCTGGCCCACCTCACTCACCTCTTCTCCGCTGAACCATAACAAATAACCCTGCTGGGTTCCTATCATGATATCTTCATGCCCAGTGGTCAGACGAACATCAAGCAGCTCATCCCCAGCTTTTAATTTCAAGGCTACCAGAGGTTTGGAGTAACGCTGGACCTCATACTCGGCCAAGGCTGTCTTCTTAACCATGCCCTGGCGGGTAAAGAAGAGCAGCTTCCGCTCGTCCTCAGCGAAATCAATGACATTGTGAGCGGCAATAATGCGCTCGTCCTTATCGATGGGGATCAGATTGCTGATATGCTGCCCCAGCTCTTTCCAGCGGATATCGGGCAGTTCGTGCACAGGCAGATAGAGATACCGGCCTTTGTTGGTAAAAAGCAGCAAGGTATGGGTGGTGTTAGACTCATACAGAAAGAGGAGTTCATCCCCTTCTTTCATCCCTGCCTCTTCCCCATTTGAGGCAGCATAGGAACGGAGGCTGGTCCGCTTCACATAGCCGTCCCTTGTCACAGTCACCATTACATTTTCCGACGGTACCAATACCTCCAAATTGATGTTCAACTCTTCGATTTCCTCTTGGATCTCAGTGCGCCGCCGGTCGGCATACTTCTCCTTGATTTGCACCAGCTCTGTCTTGATCACATCGATTAACCTGGCCTCACTGCCCAGAATCGCCTCCAGCCCCTCAATCTTGTGCTTCAGTTCCTGCGCCTCTTTCTCCAGTTGGGAAATATCCGTATTGGTCAAACGGTACAACTGCAGGGTGACAATGGCTTCTGCCTGCTGTTCTGTAAAACCGAACTGAGCCATTAAATTTTCTTTTGCATCTGCTTTGTTCTTGGAGGCCCGGATCGTGGCGATCACATCGTCCAGGATGGAGATGGCTTTAATCAAGCCTTGTACAACGTGCTCCCGCTCCCGGGCCTTGGCCAGATCGTACTGGCTGCGCCTTTTGACCACTTCTTTCTGATGGTCAATATAGGCCTGTAGCAATTGCTTCAGGTTAAGCAGCTTGGGTGTTTTGTTATGGATAGCGACCATGTTAAAGTTGTACGAAATTTGCAAGTCGGTATGTTTATATAAGTAATGAAGCACACCTTCCGCATCGGCATCCTTTTTCAGCTCTATGACAATGCGTAACCCGCTGCGGTCTGTTTCATCGCGCACTTCAGCAATACCTTCCACTTTGCGGTCCAGTCGGCATTCATCAATTTTGCGCACCAGCTGGGCTTTGTTCACTTCATAAGGGATTTCCGTGATCACAATTTGCTCCCGGCCGCCTTTGACAACTTCAAAGGAAGCTTTGGCCCGCAACACAATTTTTCCTTTGCCCGTTCGGTAGGCCTGTCTGATCCCGTCTATCCCCTGGATAATGCCCCCCGTGGGAAAATCGGGCCCGCGAAGAACGGTCATCAGTTCGTCCACCGTCACAGACGGATTGTCCAGTTGCATCAACACCGCATCAATCACCTCGCCCAAGGGATGGGGCGGGATTTCCGTGGCATATCCGGCGGAAATGCCGGTCGAGCCGTTGACCAGCAGATTGGGAAAGCGAGCCGGCAACACGGTGGGTTCCTGTGTCGTATCATCAAAATTAGGGGCAAAAGGGACTGTTTCCCGGTCGATATCCCTGAGCATCTCAGCGGCAATGCTGGACAGGCGGGCTTCTGTGTAACGCATGGCCGCTTGCGGGTCTCCGTCCATACTGCCGTTGTTACCGTGCATTTCAACCAGAATATGGCGCATTTTCCAATCTTGGGACATGCGTACCAAGGCATCGTACACGGATGCGTCACCATGGGGGTGGTAATTGCCGATCACTGTGCCCACAGTTTTAGCCGACTTGCGGAACGGCTTGTCATGGGTGTTTCCCTCTTTAAACATGGCGTATAAAATCCGCCGCTGCACCGGCTTCAGGCCGTCCCGCACATCCGGCAGGGCCCGGTCCTGAATGATATATTTGGAGTAACGGCCAAACCGGTCGCTGATAATCTCTTCAAAAGGCAAATCCAGAAATTTCTCCAGCACAGACAACCTATCTTCCCTCCCCTGTCAGCACAAGTTTTTGGTTCAAGAGCAGCTTTTCATCATCTTCCAGGTTAAAGGCGACGTTGTTTTCAATCCACTTGCGGCGCGGCTCCACTTTATCCCCCATCAGAATGGACACGCGCCGTTCGGCTCGGGCCGCATCATCCAGGGTGACCCGGATTAAGGAGCGGGTTTCCGGATTCATCGTGGTTTCCCATAATTGGTCCGCATTCATCTCGCCCAAACCCTTGTAGCGCTGAATGGTGTAGCCTTTGCCCACCTTTTTGATTGCCGCAGCCAGCTCATCCTCATCCCAGGCATATGCCACCACTTCAGTTCGGCCTGCCCCCTTGCTCACTTTATACAGGGGAGGCATGGCGATGTACACTCTTCCCGCCTCAATCAGCGGACGCATATAGCGGTAGAAGAAGGTGAGCAGCAAGACCTGGATATGAGCCCCGTCGGTATCGGCGTCGGTCATGATGATCACCTTGCTGTAATTGGCTTCTTCCAGTGTGAAATCCGCGCCGACACCAGCTCCGATGGTATGGATAATGGTGCGGATCTCTTCGTTTTTCAAAATGTCCTCCAGCTTGGCCTTTTCGGCGTTGATCACTTTACCCCGCAATGGCAATATGGCCTGAAAACGGCGGTCCCGCCCCTGCTTGGCTGATCCGCCGGCAGAGTCCCCTTCCACCAAAAACAGCTCATTGCGCGACGGATCTTTAGATTGGGCCGGCGTCAATTTCCCGCTTAACAGCGCTTCTTTTTTCTTCCCTTTCTTACCAGAGCGAGCCTCCTCACGGGCCCTCCTGGCCGCTTCCCTGGCTTGGGCGGCCCGGATCGCCTTCTTGATCAGGGTGTTGGCCACATCAGGATTTTCCTGCAAGTAGATCAAAAGCTGCTCGGCGACAAAGGTATCCACGGCCGAGCGGGCCTCAGGCGTGCCCAGCTTGCCTTTGGTTTGGCCTTCAAACTGCAATTTTTCCTCCGGCACCCGGACAGAGACAACGGCCGTTAAGCCTTCCCGCACATCGGACCCTTCCAGGTTTTTATCCTTTTCTTTTAAGAAGCCAACTTTACGGGCATATTCATTAAACTGGCGGGTCATAGCTGTTTTAAAGCCTGCCTCATGGGTTCCCCCGTCTTTGGTGCGCACGTGGTTAACAAAGGAAAGCACATTTTCAGACACCCCGTCATTATATTGGAAGGCAATTTCCATCTCAATACCATTCTGTTCGCCTTGAAAATAAACAACAGGGTGGAAAGTGGTTTTATCTTCATTGATATATTCCACAAAAGCCTCAATGCCTTTTTCAAACCGAAAAATGTCATGCCGTGGCTGGCCATCCCGTTCGTCTGTCACTTCAATGGTTAAGCCTCTCAGCAAAAAGGCGGCTTCGCGGCAGCGTTCGGCCAAAATATCGTATTGGAATTTCACCGTGCTAAAAATAGAAGTATCTGGTTTAAAGCGCACACAGGTTCCGGTCTGCTTGCTGGGTCCAATGACTTCCAGCCCCGTCACGGGTTTTCCGCCATCTTCAAAACGTTGGTGGAATATTTTCCCGTCGCGCTGAATAGTCACTTCCAGCCATTCGGACAGGGCATTGACCACGGAGGCACCCACCCCGTGCAAACCGCCTGAAGTGGCATATCCGCCCTGGCCAAATTTTCCTCCAGCGTGCAAAACTGTAAAAATCACTTCTGGTGTAGGTTTGCCAATTTTATGTATGCCAGTGGGAATGCCTCTGCCTTTATCCTTTACACTGACACTTCCATCCGAATGGAGGGTCACCTTAATGTGATTGCCAAATCCGGCCAGGGCCTCATCCACCGCGTTATCCAGTATTTCATACACCAGGTGGTGAAGACCTCTGGTATCGGTGCTGCCTATGTACATACCTGGGCGTTTACGCACCGCATCCAAGCCTTCTAGCACCTGAATGGCATCATCATTGTAATCATGGGTGATGTTTTTGGCCACAGACTCGCACCTCTCTCAACACTTTTATTTCCACTTAGTCCATTTATGTACATCTACCAGGTTGTCGTACGGAGCATATGTATTTTATCATGCTACCATCTTCGGCTCATGTATACAATCTCATGACAATATGTTACTGAACCTTCATCCAAAATGGAAGGGCTAACCAAACAAGAACGTATCGCAGTGCCAAGGGGATGAACCGGACACTCGATAGGCAAAAACTCTGAGCTGACATAGTATCGGAAGAGCGAGCCATAAAGGCTGTTACTCTGATGAGCAAGTAATAGTCTTTTTCTTTATGGCTCATATGCGTTATAATGAAGGGAGCAGCTTTTTTATTCCTCTTCCTTACATACTTTCTTCAGGTTAACTTTTGGTGAAACAAAGGAGCGATCATGATGTTCCATCGTACCCAAACGCGGCCTGTACGCGTAGGTAACGTAACGATCGGCGGCAATGACCATGTTGTCATCCAAAGCATGACCACCACCAAAACCCATGACGTTGAGGCGACCGTGGCCCAAATTAAGCGTCTGGAAGAAGCCGGGTGTCAAATTGTGCGCGTGGCCTGTCCAGACATGCGCGCTGCCGAGGCTATCCCTGAAATTAAAAAACGAATCAACATCCCCCTTGTGGCTGATATTCATTTTGATTATAAACTAGCCCTTAAAGCAATTGAAGGCGGTGTTGACAAAATCCGCATCAATCCCGGTAACATCGGTAAAAGGGAAAAAGTTGAAGCGGTGGTCAAAGCAGCTAAGGAACGGGGGATTCCGATCCGCATCGGGGTGAATGCCGGGTCACTGGAAAAGCGGATATTAGAGAAATATGGTTACCCAACTGCGGACGGTATGGTAGAAAGTGCCTTATATCATATTTCCATTTTGGAAGAGCTTGATTTTCATGATATTGTGGTCTCCCTGAAAGCGTCAGACGTGCGGCTGGCCATTGAAGCTTATCAGAAGGCAGCAAAAACCTTTAATTATCCTTTGCATCTGGGAATTACGGAAGCGGGCACCTTGTTTGCCGGTACGGTTAAAAGTGCTGCCGGGCTGGGGGCCCTTTTAGCCCAAGGCATCGGATCCACCATTCGGATCTCGTTAAGTGCCGACCCAGTGGAGGAGGTCCGGGTGGCCCGCGAATTGTTAAAAGCATTCGGCCTCGCTGCCAACGCGGCTACGCTGATTTCCTGCCCGACTTGCGGGCGGATTGAAATTGACTTAATTTCTATCGCCAATGAAATCGAAGAGTATATTGCCAAAATCAAGGCTCCCATTAAAGTGGCCGTCCTAGGTTGTGCAGTAAATGGACCGGGAGAAGCACGGGAGGCGGACATTGGCATAGCAGGTGCCCGGGGAGAAGGTTTGTTGTTCAGACACGGAAAAATTGTACGCAAAGTACCAGAAGAAAAAATGGTGGAAGAGTTAAAGAAAGAAGTGGATAAGCTGGTCGAGGAATACTTTAAAAAACAAAAGGCGGAACAAACACACTAGGGGATCACACCTGGCGAGGAGGTTGCGGGAGGATAACGATGTTTTTTTCAAAAAGGAGCAGGTATCATGGCTTAGTGTTGTACATCTATCATGACCAGCCCCACCCCCTGCTCCTGGTCATGCCCGAGGACGTGGCAGGGGACGTGCTGTCTACGATCAAAAAGTTTGAAAAATCGGCCCTAAACGCCCAAGAATATATTGGACAACTGGGTCCCTTTTCAGTTGTCCATGAAATCCAAGGGTTTGAAAAAATAACCATCCATCATGACACATTAAGCTGGAGCGAGCCCATCCTGTATACTGACTTTGCCAAAAAAATCAGTGACCGGTTGCAAGACCTAATGGACCAGATCCAGCCAGATCTTGAAGAAGAACTCGTTTATTTCATAGGTGAATTTACCATGATGCAGGATAACGGCTTTGTGGCTCCATTTTAAAGTTGCTGCGGCACGCGGGGATATGAGATTCCCCGCTGTTTTTATTTAATTAAAAACCCGTCTTCCAGAATGAGCGGGCCAGAGACCACAAAACCCGTTCAGACACATTTCTGGTTTAAACGCTTCTTTCCTTCACGGCATAGTTCAAAAAGCGGGCATACGTGACACTGGGGATTTTGGGCTTTGCAATGATAGCGCCCAAAGAAAATGAGCCGATGGTGGGTAATAGCCCACTCTTCTTTGGGCACTTTTTTCATGAGTGTCTTCTCCACTTGCAAAGGTGTATCTTTCCACCGGCATATCCCCAGGCGCTTAGTTACCCGTTCCACATGGGTATCTACGGCAATGGCTGGATAACCAAAAGCCGTAGACATGATCACATTAGCTGTTTTGCGGCCGATGCCGGGCAATTGAATCAGCTCTTCCCGGGAACGGGGAATCTCGCCGTTATATTTCTCAATCAAAATTTGGCACATCTTTTTGATGTTTTTAGCCTTATTACGGTACAAGCCGATCTGACGGATATCCTGTTCCAACTCTTCCAGCGGAACGCGCACATAATCTTCAGGTGTATGGTATTTATTAAACAGCTCTTTGGTGACTTTATTCACCATCTGGTCCGTGCATTGGGCTGAAAGCATAACAGCAATGGTTAATTCAAAGGGATTGGAATGATTTAATTCACAATGTGCATCGGGAAACATCTTGGCGATGGTATCCAGCACGTGGCGAATCTGTTTCTTGGTAAGCAAGATTAATCACCTTTCAAGCCAATTATAAAACGGAAAGTCAACTGCCTCATTATACCCTCTTTGCCCCGATTTTGATGCTTGGTGGCGTCGAAACCCTTTAATATGGTTAAGGACCTGATCCACCGTCGTTAAACCGTTTTTCTGCCACTCAAGCAAGATTTTATCGATGTAGCGCAGAGAACGCTTGTTCGCGATCACTGCTTCTTTTAAGGCAAGCAAAATGATCTGTGGATCAAGTTGATCTTCATCCAGCCAGGTGGCAATCGTTTCACACTCCATCGGGCTTAACGGGCGGCCGAACTCCTGTTCAAAGCGCTTAAAAACCCGACCTTCTGCATCCTTGCTGCTGTCTGGATGATGTTCAGCTGGCCACACATCCCGGTCTTTCGCTGCTGCCACTTCCTCTACATTAATCGTCAAGTAACGGAATAACTTTTCCCATAACGGCTCTAAGGAATAGTGTTCAACCACACGGTTATTTTCATCCAAGTTGGAACGAATCTCGAGGAATCTTTCCTTCCGCAGCCGATTCAGCATCCTGGTCAATTCCACCTGGGAACAGGTCATACGCTCCTCCAGCTGTTTAATGCTGGGAAAAGAAATGCCTTCACTGACAAAAGAGTGAATATGGATGAGCAACATCATCTCTGTATCAGACAGATGCAGTTTTTTATAGTTTTCCAGCAGCAGATGAGGAATTGAGGCACTTCCCTTGTTCATCCATTTGGCCCAGTCCTGTACAGAAATCACTGCCTCTCTCCTCCCCGCGTCAAAATTTACGGGTATAAACGGTTTAACAAGCGAGGAAACGGAATGGTTTCCCGAACGTGTTTTGTTCCCGTAATCCAGGCTACCGTACGTTCAAGGCCTAAACCAAACCCTGAATGGGGAACGGTGCCATACCGTCTGAGATCCAAATACCACTGGTAAGCTTCCCGTGGAAGCTGGTGTTGTTCAAAACGTTTCTCCAATAAGGCTGGATCATCAATGCGCTGGCTGCCGCCGATAATCTCCCCGTACCCTTCTGGGGCGATGAGATCGGCACAAAGCACCACTTCAGGCCGTTCAGGATCCGGCTTCATATAAAAGGCCTTAATGTCTGTCGGGTAGTGAGTAATAAACACCGGCTTGTCAAACTGTTCGGCAATCGCTGTTTCATCGGGTGCTCCGAAATCCTCGCCCCACTTGATATGATGTCCTTTGTCTTGCAACAGACGGATGGCTTCATCATAAGTGATGCGCGGAAACGGTGGTTCAACCTTTTCAAGGAGTGTCGTGTCCCGCTCTAAAATCTCCAGTTCACGCTGGCAGTTCTTGAGCACCGTTTGGACAATGTGCGTCACAAAATGCTCTTGAATCTTCAAATTTTCCTCATGATCCACAAAAGCCATCTCCGGTTCTACCATCCAAAATTCAATCAAATGCCGGCGGGTTTTTGATTTTTCCGCCCTAAATGTGGGGCCGAATGAATAGACCTTGCCAAAAGCCATGGCGGCTGCTTCCATATATAATTGTCCGCTTTGGGACAAATAAGCATCTTCATCAAAGTATTTGGTATGGAACAGGGATGTTGTGCCTTCCGCCGATGTAGGGGTTAAGATTGGCGGATCCACCTTGATGAAGTTTTCTTTGTTAAAAAAGTCGTGAATGGCTTGAATAATGTGATGGCGGATGGTGAGCAAAGCGTGCTGTCGTTTGGAACGGATCCAAAGATGGCGATGATCCATCAAAAACTCGGTCCCATGCTCTTTAGGCGTAATGGGATAATTTTCAGCAATTTGTATGACCTCAACGTTGGTGACGGATAATTCATAGCCGCTTGGTGCCCGCTCATCCTTCCGTACGACCCCCGTCACATACAATGAACTTTCCTGGGTTAATGCTTTGGCCGCTTCCCACACCTCGGGAGAAACTTCATTCTTTACCATCACCCCTTGGATAAACCCCGTTCCGTCGCGCAATTGCAGAAATTGGATTTTTCCGCTGGAACGTTTGTTATAGAGCCATGTTCCGATGGTTACTTCTTGGCCTACGTAACGGCCTGCTTCAGCTATTGTGATTTTCAAAGCCATTCCCTCCAGCACTGATGATGTCATCTTAGAGCACGTTTAAATGCGTCCACCGTAACATTATACATGGTTGTGTCCAGATAAGAAAGCACAGGTGCTTATTTTTCCATAAAGCGTCTGATGCGCTTAATGGCTTCTTCCAGTGCTTCTAAGGAGGTGGCATAAGAAATGCGGACGTTGTGCGGTGCTCCGAAGGCACTTCCTGGAACCAAGGCCACCTTCTCTTCTTCCAACAACCCTTTGGCCCACTCATCCACCGTTGGATATGGGCTGTTTTGTACCACTTGCTGCACATTGGGGAACAGATAAAAAGCCCCCTCAGGTTGAACACAAGTAACCCCCGGCAGTTCAATCAGCTGGGCGTAGATTTTATCACGACGTTCTTGAAAAGCCTTCTTCATCCGCTCCAAAGGTTCCTGCGTGCCTTCAAGAGCGGCCAGGGCTGCGTATTGAGCCACCGACGTCGGATTAGACGTGCTATGGCTGGACAAGTCGGCAATGGCTTTCATGTAGGGTTGGGGACCAGCCACATAACCGATTCTCCAGCCCGTCATCGAATACGGTTTGGACATACCATTGACCACAAAGGTTTTGGCCCATACCTCATCAGAGAGGGAAGCTATGCTGACATGCTCAACGTCTCCGTAGATCAGCTTCTCATAAATCTCGTCAGAAATAATGAAAATATTGTGTTTCATACAAACATCAGCCAGTGCCGCCAACTCATGTTTTCGGTACAGGCTGCCGGTCGGGTTGCTGGGTGAATTGATAATTACCGCCTTGGTTTTGGGCGTAATGACCTCCTCCAGCTGTTCGGGTGTGATCTTAAACTGATTCTCTTCCTTTCCTTCCACAAAAACGGGAATCCCCTCAGCTAATTTAACCTGCTCCGGATAACTCACCCAGTATGGAGTAGGAATAATCACTTCATCCCCAGGGTTGACCAACACTTGGAAAATATTGTATAACGCATGCTTAGCCCCACTGCAAACAACAACCTGATCCACATTGTATGTCAAATTATTATCCCGCTTGAGCTTATGTACAATCGCTTCCCTTAATTGGGGGATACCAGCGGAAGGGGTATATTTGGTATGCCCCTCTTTCATGGCCTGGTAGGCTGCTTCTATAATATGTTCAGGTGTATTAAAATCGGGTTCCCCCGCACCCAAGCCGATCACATCATGCCCTTCTGCACGCAGCATTTTAGCTTTAGCTGTGATGGCCAAGGTAGATGAAGGTGTTAATTTTGACACTCGGTTTGCTAGTGGCATACGCTAACGTCCTCCTCATCTTGTATAACATTGTTCTTTTATTATACAACAAAAAACCCCTTCGTCTCCAAAGGGGTTTAAGAAATTTCTTTTGTTTTGCCGTATTTGTTCAACAACTGGCGAAACGCATCGCCGCTTAAACGTTCTTCATGCACCAGGATATCAAAAGCTTGTCTGAAGACGGCATCATGTTCCACTAGCAGCTGCTTTGTCCGCTCAAACAGCTGGTCAATGATAAAGGTCATTTCTTCTTGCAGCCGGCCTTTAGGCACATGCTCAACCGAGACAATCCCTAGCCGGGACAACCCTGTCTCAATCATGTGCTGAGCACACTGTAAAGCCTGATCAAAATCATTTTTGGCGCCTGTACTCCGTTCACCAAAATAGATCTCCTCGGCTGCCGCCCCTGCCAGGCAAATCATAATCTGTTCTTCCAGATAGGATTTGGTATATAAATGTTGCTCTTGAGGAGGGGATTGACGCACGTATCCAAGGGCGCCTCCTCTCGGAACCAAGACCACTTGAGCAACAGAGCAGGGACGGAGCACTTCCGAGCAAATAGCATGCCCCAGCTCGTGATACGCTACACGCCGTTTTTCTTCCCCTGTGGACTCCTTATCCGTTTGCTCACCTAACATGACCTTTTCAATCGCTAGGGCAATATGGTTGCGGTTAATTGTTTTCTCTTCCGCTCGGAACGCATAAATGGCTGCTTCGTTAGCCACACTCTCCAGCTGTGCGCCTGATAAACCGTACGTATCCTTGGCCACTTCATCCAGGTTAACATCGCCAGCCAACGGTTTATGGCGGAAGTGAAGCTCGAGTATATGTTTGCGGGCCCGTTTGTCAGGCAAGTCGACACGAATCAGCCGGTCAAACCGTCCTGGCCGGAGCAAAGCCGGATCAAGCATATCCACACGATTAGTCGCTGCTATGATCAAGAGGCGTGGATGCTCTGTCGTGTTGATTCCGTCCATTTCCGTCAACAGCTGGTTTAACGTTTGGTCATATTCCTTTTGCTGGCGGCCATCACGCTTGCCCCCAATGGCATCAATCTCATCAATAAAGATGACACCGCGGGAGAGGCCTTTCTCCAGGGCCAGCTGCTTTACTTCTTTAAACAGGTCACGTATCCGGCTAGCCCCCACCCCCACATACATTTCCACAAACTCACTGCCTGAGGCAGCCACAAAAGCAGCTTCAGCATAGTTTGCTGCTGCTTTTGCCATTAACGTTTTCCCGGTTCCAGGGGGACCTGTTAACAAAATGCCTTTCAAGGGACGAATGCCATATCGCCGTGCCCGTTCGTCAAATTTCAGAAAATCAATGGCCTCTTTTAGTTCCTGTTTTGGTTTTTCCAGCCCACCGATATCTTCAAACGTGACACCGGTATCGTTCACTTCGTGGTAACGCTTGCGCTTATCCTTGCCCACAGGCAAGGAGCCTTGCCGATGGAGAACATAGACAAGTCCCGCTATCAAAGCCACAAACAAAAGCGGACCGACGTTAACACCTAAATAAATAAGGAAAAGGATAAAAGGAGGAATTGCACCAATCAGCCATTCCTTAGTCATCATCAAGCATGCCCCCTGTCCGTTCAGGTGCAGGAAAATGAAGATAAACCTCTCGGCCTGTGGAGGGATCCAGATAAATGAATACGCCTTTTTCCGCGACAATGACGTAACCATCCCGCACCTCATCGTTCGCCTTCAGTTTCTCAATGTAATGCTGGATGTCACGATAGCGGTGATGATAAATGCTTTCGGCAAACGCGGCAGAATGCTTCAGCCAAAAAGGGTTAAACTCTCCTTGTTCGGCACTAATCGTCATGACGTATGGTAAATCCAATTCTTGTAAAAAACCATCCAATTTTGCGTATAAGGGGTAAAATTGATCAGGGTTATGAAAACGGACCGTTATTTCGACACCTTTCCGGGTGGCATTCAATTCCACCAATTCAATGCCTTCTTTATCTTCAAACCATGCTTGGATGGGTTTTTCCGTATTGAGATGCTGATATCCAAACCAACTGCCAAATAAAACCAAGGCGGTAATTAATGAGGAGAGGAGGACTGTTTTCCACTTCAGTTTAACCATCTTTAACTTCCTCCCTGTTATCAAATGCATAATTGAGTATATCATACCTTGATATACTTTTCCTTGTTACTTATTTCCATTAAAAAACCCCCGCCCTGGGGACGGAGGTTAATTTTCCAATGTATAGCGTTTGATGAATTGACCGTTGTCCATGGCATAATATACATAATGCCAGCGCCCTTCCTCGTCAATGGCCACGATCTCCCAGCATAACTCATGATTGGTATACGCTGGCCTGACGGCTTTGACTGTCCTGTATGCGCGATCAGTTAACAGCCGAAGCACAGCTTCTTCTTCGCTCAGCTGGACATGTTCATCAACAGCAAAAGTCTTAACTTGTCCTTCTTCATCTACAACAGCAAAAACCGTCTGTTCTTGATCATCCCGCATCGTGAAAATAAAGTAAGTTTGATCGCAATGAAAACGGGATTGATCCACTATCTTCCAGCCTGTTTCCGCTTCTGCTAAAGCTTGTGCTTCAGCTAAACCTGTCTGCTGGTCTTGCTGAAGGGAGAGTACGATATCGACGATTAACCATAGGATAAGTGCCAGACAAACACTGCTTGCGATCAGCCATTTTTTCATGTTACTCGATCCTTTGCTTATTTAGATTTACCTCCTTCCTCAAGTCAAAATGGAGTGTCTCTAACGGGTAACCATGTTTTTGCAATTGGAATGTAAAGCCTTTTATCTGCCAGTCCCCTTGCTTTTCATCAATGAGGAGCTGATACTTAACTGAAAAATCGGCAAGGGATGCTTGCCAGGGCACATCCAAATGCGCCGTTAAATATTTAGTAAAAAAATCACTGATGACCTGCCCTGGCAAAGAGAAGTCCACTTGCCACTGTGCTTTGGAAGGGCTAAATGAGACGTATTCATACTGCCTGTGCTTAACGGCTTCATGCAACAGCTGGATATGATATACAGGAAGCAATAAAGCCACTTCCTTCTCCGATATGTTCCGTATGGCAGAGCCGTGTTGAAGGGTGATTTTTCCCCCTTTATTTTCCAGGCTAAATAACGGTTCATCTTCACTGACAGCATTTAACTCCCAGTGATTCTCATTTCGGTAGTGAACCGTATAGATCCGCTCTTCTTCTTCACCGACATTAATGACGTACATCCGCTCTTGGCCATCATCTGCTTCCCATACTTGTAAACTCTCGGCCAAAGCGGTTTTGTGTAAATCATCATGGACTTTTTCCCATGTTTGCCATGAGCTGTGCCCATTTGCTTGGAGTGTGCTGCCAGCTGAAATCGTTCCTGGTCCAGCCGGTTCTGGATCGTTTTGCTTTCCTTGACAGGCCATTAAGCCCATCAGCAAAACAACCGCTATTAAACATATGGCTCTTTTCACCCTCCGCTCCTCCTTATAATAAGACCCCTGTATGGATTTAACTCCCTGTTGAACGGGCTGCTATTATCATGTATATCTTTTTTGCCAGCCAGATATGTCGGTAACGTATCGTTAAAGAGTGGAGAAGGTGGCAGATCCATATGCTTTGCCTAAATACTGTTACTTATAGTGTGCGCTAATTGACCCATACTAAACTTACCGCTCTTTAAGGAGGGCGAAGAAATGCGCAGCGAACCGCTGGACAGGCCAACGCCACCTTCTTTTCAAGACAGCTGGGATGCCCCTTATCATCCCGACCTGTTTGAAAAAACCAAGAAGTGGTACCGCCCGCATGCCGCTTTGGAGAAAAACAGGCGTGAAGAAATGACGTACCGCCACATTTTTTTCCCGCATCACATTTAAAAAATCCCCTACCCTACACCCGGCTCAACCGTAAAGGTTGAGCTTACATAGTTGGTGAACCTGAAATCAGTATACCTGAAACAGCTCTTTAAGCACACGGTTTGCTTCATAAATAATTTTCTCCTCATCCAGAGTGACACACTGGCCATCTTTGACCACCTGTTTCCCTTGAACATAGACATGACAGACATCGCTTCCACTTGCAGAGTAAACAATGTGTGAAACCGGGTCATGGACAGGTTGCAAATGGGCTTGGTTTGGGGTAATGATGATAAAATCAGCTTCTTTTCCGGGCTCAAGCGCACCCACATGAGGAACAAAGGCACATTCAGCCCCCCACCTTGTTCCCATTTTAAGTGCCACTTGAGCCGGAACAACAGTAGGATCTTGATTCACCCCTTTGTGGATCAAAGCAGCCAGGCGCACTTCTTGAAACATATCTAAATTGTTGTTGGAGGCGGCGCTGTCTGTGCCAATGGACAAGCGGAAACCTCTTTCCAATAATTTAGGAACCAGTGCGATGCCTGAGCCCAATTTCAGGTTGCTGGCCGGATTGTGAGATATTTTTACATCATATTCCTGTAAAATATCCATTTCCTCTTCTTCCAGATGAACCGCATGGGCCACAAGTGTCGGACGCTCAAAGACACCGATATCCCGCAAATGGGGAACCGGACGTTTGCCGTATTGGCTTACATTTTGCCGAACTTCCCCGGCTGTTTCCGATAAGTGAATGTGCACAGGCAGATCAAGTTGATGAGCCCGGTCCACGATGCGGTCAATATAAGCCGGTGGGCATGTATACGGCGCATGGGGAGCCATCATCGTCGTAATCCGCCCCTCAGCCTGACCATGCCAGTTGCGGGCAAATTCTGTCGCTTCTTTCAACTTGGCGGTCTGTTCCTCCTGAGAACACAGCCCGATAATGCCGCGGGCTAATACCCCACGGATCCCCGCCTCTTCCACCACTTCTGCTACCGCATCCATATGGTCATACATATCCACAAAACAGGTGGTTCCCGACTTGAGCATTTCCACCACGGCCAAAGCAGTTCCCCAGCGTACCGTATCCCGGTTAAAGCGGGCTTCCATGGGCCACATCTTTTCCTCCAGCCATTCTTTTAAAGGGGCGTCATCGGCGTAACCCCGCAAAATGGACATGGCCGCATGCCCGTGAGTATTGACCCAGCCTGGCATGACCCACTGGCCTTTTAAATCGATGACCTGATCAATATCTGCTTCCTGTTCGGGTTGTCCCGAACCAACAGCAACAATGTTTTTGCCTTCAACCAACAGATAACCTTCACGAAACCACTCGTTCTGTTCATTGGCTGTTATAATCACGCCATTTTTAAACAATGTCTTCAATGTCCATCATCCTCTGCTAGAGTGATTGCCTTGTTTTCTATTCTCTTCCGGTCATTTAAATTCCTGCTTAAGAAGGCAAAACAAAGACCAAGTAATCCTCCTTTTGGCTGACAACGAGAATGTGGCCGTGTTTTCTGACCGGGTAGACGTCCAGCCATGATGATTCCAAACGTTCCATCACTTCAGGTTCATCTGTATCTGCTGAGCGGTAAAAGATGATGGCCACATGGGCATCTACTTCTTCCAAAAAATCCTCACTGGAAGCGTTCATACTGCCAAAATTGCTCACTTTCAATATGTGGGAGCGTAAATCGTATTGCTTCATTAATTCTTTTTCAACTTTTTTCGAAATCGTCCCGGTAAACAAAAAACGCTGCTGACCATGAACCAATTGAAAAACCAGGGAATTGTCCGGCAAAGAAAGGGACAACCGCTGTTGGGGATGAAACACTTTCAGTTCACAGGCTTCATCTAACCTGATTGTGTCGCCTGCAATCAAGGGCTGGAGCTCAGCATGTTCTGTTTTTTCTAAAGAGGTAAACAGGCCATCCAGATAAAAAGGATAATAAATATGCCGGGGTTCATATAAATCTACAATCAGCTCCAAATTGCCCACAAACTCTTCTTGCTGGCTGGTAATCACTAAGTGGTGGATATGTTCAATTTGCTGTTCTCTTAAGAAACGGATTAACTCCCTTTGTGAGGCCTTGCTTCCCGTGTCAACCAGCATCGCTTCACCGTTTTCCAGTTGAATTAATGTGGCTTCACCTTGTTTAAGTTGAATGAAATATACTCTCATGCCCTCATCAGGAATTATCTTGCGCAGGTTTTTGGGACTAAAGGCTTTGCCGGTTCCAGCGTCTATGATCAGGCTGACAAGGAAGACAATGAGCAAAAGCACCATTAACCTGCGCTGACTGCGGGAAAGAAGCCTTATCTTCATCTTCCACCTGAGTGCTCCTCTTCCTTTATAACTTGCTGGGAAACAGACGCCTCAACGTGGGGGAACTGCCCTTCGTAAAGCCCGCGCAATCCTCGTACCAAAGGGTGGGCAGGTGCTTGCCGTTCCAAACGGGCAATCGCTTTGCGGGCTTTATGTTTGTGATTCCAAAATAACAGCATCCATGTATAGGAGAGCTGAAGGTCCACTTCTTCGGGAAAAAGGGACAAAGCTTTAATAAACAACGGCTGACTGCGCTCTATATCTTTGGTCAATCCGTAATTCCAGGCTAAACCAGCCCACACTTCAGCATCCAAGCATCTTTCATCCCGTTTAAAAATGCGTTGATAGCACTGGATGGCCATTTGATACAAAGATTTTTGCTCAAAATGTTTAGCCATCTGTTTTAAAAGCTCCGGGTTTTCCTCCACTTGCAGCGCTTCAAACCAATAGGCGAATGCTGTATCCTCATCGCCTAGTTGCAAATACACATTGCCAACCATATAAGGTCCCCGCCAGTCCCCAGGTGACAAATGCAGGTATAGCTTAAATTTTTCTAAACTTTGCTTGTACCTTTGCAACTGATATAGAGTCTGGGCTTGATTAAACAGAATAATCCCTTTCCATTCATCCCGCACCTGTTCCAGATCAATCTTTTCAAAATAGTAATGGGCCTGTTCGTAGGCCTTTAACGTTCCCTGCAAACAAGCCAACCCATGGGCAGCCAGATGGTAAATATCCTCTTCTTTCGCGGTGTCAAGCAAAAATTGCATATGGTACTTCGCTTGTTCCAGCTGATTGGTAGCCAGATAAGCGTGAGCCAGAAACAGGCGTGCCACTTCAAAATCAGGATATTGCTCCAATACCCGGCTAAAATAAGGGATCGCTTGTTCAAACATCATGAGATCATAAAACGCCTTACCCTGTTTCCACTCCGGCCAATCGGTCACATCGATACACAGCGGGGAAACGGGTATCTGTTCGCAAACCGTTCCATCTGGTCCGCTATAGGAAAGTTTGGACAACGCATCCTCAAATTTGATCCATTCCTCTAAGATTAATTCACTTTCCTTCTGCAACAAAGCCAGTTCATCCTGATACTCCGTTTGTGGTAACAAGCCTTTATTGTATTGCTGATGTAAGTCTGTTAATTTTTTGTGAAGCTGCTCAAAATATAATTTGATTTGCATAAAACAACCACCCATAATGTTTGTTTGTAGTGTTTCACACCGTAACGGTAGCTATACAACACATGATGGGTGGATAGTTGCGAAAATCCTATTTCACTGAGCCATGGACTTCATAATCGATTAGCTCGGCAATCCGGTTATCTTTATCCATAATGGCCACTTTCGGTCTAAATTGAGCTGCCTTTTCTTCCGGGACCAGCGCATATGAGATAATAATGACCGTGTCACCTGGTTGAACCAGCCGGGCTGCTGCGCCATTCAGACAAATGGTGCCTGACCCCCGCGGTCCTGGAATCACATAGGTTTCCAGGCGGGCACCATTGTTATTGTTAACCACTTGGACTTTTTCATTGGGTAAAATGTCAACAGCTTCCATTAACGCTTCATCAATGGTAATGCTGCCCACGTAGTTGAGATTGGCCTCCGTCACCGTAGCCCTGTGCAGCTTAGCTTTCATCATGTGACGGAACATGTCAGTTACCTCCCTCCATGTCGATGATAACATTGTCAATCAGGCGGGTACGGCCTATTTTGACCGCTACAGCAACGATCACTTGTCCTTTCAACCCGTGCAGCGATTCAAGGGACTTAAGTTCTGGAAACGAACGAATATCGATGTAATCTATTTCAATTAACGGCTGACTCCGCAGCATTTTTTCCATGCGTGTTTTGATCCGGTCTGTATTCCGTTCGCCTCCCTCAACCAGCGCCTTAGCTTCCCGCAAACTTTTGTACAGATAAAGTGCCTGCTTGCGCTCTTCCTCTGACAAATACACATTACGGGAGCTCATTGCCAGCCCGTCCTTTTCCCGCACAATCGGACAAGGTTTAATCGTAACGGGTATATTCAGATCTTTTACCATTTGCTGAATAACGGCCACCTGCTGGGCATCTTTCAAGCCAAAGTAGGCATAGTCAGGCTGGATAATATTAAATAATTTGGTTACAACGGTGGCCACACCTGTAAAATGACCGGGACGGGAAGCTCCGCACATCACCTCTGTGATGGTGGAAACTGATACGGACGTCAGCGGATGTTGAGGATACATTTCATTCACATCCGGTACAAATAGATAGTCTACCCCATGTTCCCTGGCCAGAGCCTTATCCCGTTCAAGGTCCCGCGGATAACGGTCAAAGTCTTCATTCTCACCGAATTGCAGCGGGTTGACAAAAATACTCATGACGACCACATCACACTCTTTTCTGGCCTCTTTCACCAAACTGAGATGTCCGTCGTGCAAATAACCCATGGTAGGCACAAAGCCGATTTTACACTGGAAATCTTCCTTTTTTAACTGGCTGTATTCTGCTCTCCATTGGGCAATTGAAGGAATCACTTTCATCGTTCATCATCCTTTCCGCCGTACAGCCGAGCAACTACGGCTTCATCCGCCTGATAGCTGTGGTCGTCGGTGGGAAAACGCCGCTGGCGGACCTCTTCCACATACTGGCGGACGGCATCAACCACCGCACGGCCAATTTGTGCATATTGCTTGACAAATTTGGGCTGAATATCGCTGCCGAAGCCCACAAGATCATGAAAGACAAGAACCTGCCCGTCACATTCCGCCCCGGCACCAATGCCGATCGTGGGCACCTGTATTTGTTCTGATATATATTTTGCTAAAGCGGCAGGCACACACTCCAGGACGATGGCAAACACGCCTGCTGCTTCCAAAGCCTTGGCGTCAGCGATGATTTTTTTGGCAGCTTCCTCGTCTTTGCCCTGCACTTTGTAGCCTCCAAGCTGATAAACTGACTGGGGCGTTAAACCCAGGTGACCCATCACGGGGACTCCGGCCGCCGTCAAACGTTCAATACAGCCTGCGATTTCCTGGCCTCCTTCCAGTTTGACCGCCTGAGCCCCTCCTTCCTGTAACAGTCGGCGGCAAGCATCAAGCGTGCGGTCAAAGGAGCCGTGATAAGTTAAAAACGGCAAATCAGAGACAACTAACGCCTGTTTCGCTCCTCTTGCAACCGCTTTCGTATGGTGTAGCATGTCTTCTAAGGTGACGGGAATCGTAGAATCGTAACCGAGGATCACCATGCCCAGGGAATCACCAACGAGAATGACATCAATCCCCGCTTCATCCACCAGTTTCGCTGTGGGATAATCGTAGGCCGTAACCATGGTGATGGGTCGCCCTTCGGTTTTTAACCGCTTTAAGGTGGCAGCTGTTGTTTTATTCATCCTTTTTCCTCCCTTGTTGTGTGCATATCATCTATTTGTGGCCAATGTCAACAAATCGCTGAACAAGACGGGAGGAATCGTTAATCAAAAAAGCCTTCCGCAGGTGCAGAAGGCTGAAAAGACATACGGAGCTGTTCCAATCATGTCTCTAACGATCCCTCTGTCCCTGTCCATAAAGGTTCAAGGCAGATTGAGCGTTGAACTTGTCTAAAAGATTATTGCAGTTTTCAACTCACCGTGTCCTCATCTAACAGGACATGAGTATGGCTCCCGGAGGATGCCATCTCATCAAGAACGCTTTAGCCTCAACTTAAGTTCATTATAGCAGATGGTCATGATAATGTCTCGATATCTGCCGAATAAATTTTGTGCATGGTGCCCTGTCCGTCTTCCAGCAACAACACCCCTTCATCAGTAATGCCACGGGCAATGCCTTCTACTTGACCATGAGGTGTTCTGGCTACGATGTGCTGCCCCAAGGAACAGGTATGGGCTTCCCACAAAGTTTTGATCGGTCCAAATCCGCTTTGCTCATACAACCCATACAATTTTTCCCATTCTTGAAGTATGGCGATGGCCAGTTCCTTACGGGAGAGCGCTTTTTGAGCCTCGATCCGTAATGAGGTTGCTTTAGTCCTTAGCTCGGTGGGAAACTCCTCCTCCTGTTGGTTTACATTTATGCCGATACCAATGATCACATAACGGACCCGGTCTGCTTCAGCGTCTAACTCGGTCAAAATACCTGCCACTTTTTTTTGGCCGCATAACACGTCATTGGGCCACTTTATGTGCAGGGGGATGGAGACCAGCTGTTTGACAGCCCTCAGAACAGCCACAGAGGTCAATAACGTGAGCTGGGGAACCGAGGTCAAGGGAATGTGGGGACGGATGAGCAGGCTCATCCATAACCCTGTTCCCTTTGGCGAAAACCATGACCGCCCCAGCCTGCCTTTACCTGCCTGCTGGTGGTCAGCTAATACAACGGTCCCCGAAGGAGCCCCTTCCCTGGCCAAGCGGTGGGCAATGGTCTGGGTAGATTCCACTTCCTCAAAATAATGAAGGTTTTGCCCTAGCCATGTTGTCTGCAAATGGGATATAATTGAAGACGGTGATAAACTTTTTGGCTCAGCAACTAACCGATAGCCCTGTTTGCGTACCGCTTCAATCTGATATCCCTCTTTGCGCAGCTCCTCAATATGTTTCCATATTGCCGTACGGGAAACACTGAGTTTCTGGCTTAATTCCTCTCCAGAAACAAATCCACGGCTTTTCAACAACTCGTGCAAAAGTTGTTTGCGAATTTCATTCATCATGCTCATCCTCCATCACGTAAGCCCGGATTGCTTCAGGGTCATTGGCCACCTTTCCTTCTACGACTGCTTTGGCCAACCGGTTCAGCGCTTTTTGGATCCAGGGGCCTGGGGGACGATTTAAAAATGTCTGCAGATCTTTGCCGTTCACACACAGCTCCTGGGGATGACGGATGGGCAGCTGCTTGAGAACAGCTTTCACTTGTTGCCCCACATTAATGTCAAGAGACTGGGTAAACCTTAATTGATTTAACTTGAGCAATGAAACTGCATCCTCTTCTCCCAAACAAATCAGGTCGTAAGCAGGGATCTGTTCCGCCTGGACAATGCTTTCATAGCTGTCCAAGATATCCAAGAGCCGCTTGACCTTTTTTACAAATTTTTTGGTCAGACGCAAGCCTCGCAAAAACTGCATCCTGTGTTCACCCGGCACATGGCACAGAAGCAGTGCCCAGCGTTCGGGCTCGGTTAAACCCTGCATAGAATAGCGGGATGCCTCGTTAAGGCCTTCCTGTATATAACAAAAAGGCGGAATGTCTGTCGCAATCCGGCTGCTGATTAGGGTGCGCAATCCGTGCTCAACAAAAGGCGCTTGCATTAATTTTTGGAACTCCTGAGTAATGCGCTCCCGGGCCACTTTTTCCAGTAATTGGCGTTGGTTTTGGATCGCATTTAATACCTCCGGTTCCACACTAAAGCCCAATTGCCCGCTGAAGCGGACCGCTCTGAACATCCTTAAGGCATCTTCCTCAAAACGGTCTTCAGGCTCACCGACTGTTCGGATCACTTTACGCTTAAGATCGCGTTGACCGTCGAAGTAATCATATATGCGTCCAAAGCGGTCCATGGCTATGGCATTGATGGTAAAATCACGCCGGCTCAAGTCTTGCCGCAACGAATCCACGAAGTGAACCCGGTCCGGCCTGCGGTAATCTGAGTAGCCTTGCTCAGTACGGAACGTGGTCACTTCAAACGGAATACCTGCTTCAACTACAGTGACCGTCCCGTGCTTTAATCCGGTGGGTACCGTTCTTTCAAACATGTTCATCACTTGTTCTGGTCTTGCTGAGGTACAAATATCAATATCCTGTACGGGAAGTTTTAATAAGAAATCCCGTACACACCCGCCGACCATATAAGCCTCATAACCGTGGGATTCAAGTTTTTCCAGTATCCGTTTGGCCGTCCTCATCAGCTTCATGTCGATCACACACTTTCACATAATCAGCTTCATATACCATATACTAAGAAGGCTCAAGCGCTCACGAAATGGTTACTCAGGCAGGGTGGGTTTTGTGAGTATGTACGAAAGGAGGCTCTGCCGTTGAGAACATTATACGGCTTATTTATCTTGATTGCCAAAATGCTTCAGGGACGGAAACGCATACGTTAATTCTCTTACGAAACCTTTTGCTCACCTGTTTAAGACCATTCTGTACAGGGACAAGTATTGCTCCAAAATATTGTCCGCCGCAAACAGGGTACGGGCTCGTTCCACAGCCGCTTGGGAGAAGCGGCTGTATACATCTGGCCGACTCAGTAATGTAACAGCACCTTCAGCCATCCCCTCAATATCCCCGATTGGATAGATCAAACCTGTCCGTCCGTGTTCAACCACCTCAGGTATGCCTCCCGCATTAGAGGCGATCACTGGCACTCCGCAAGCCATTGCTTCCAAGGCCACAAGTCCGAAACTTTCTTTTTCAGATGGCAACAGCATCAGATCGATTTGAAACAAGATTTCAGCAACGTCATCCAGTTTGCCCAAAAAATGAACATAGGGATCCAGCTGGTGTTCCCTTAACCAGTGGTACACTTTGGTGAAATCCGGCCCTTCGCCGATAAAGATAAGTTTGGCCGGTATCTTGGTGCGGACAATCTGGAAAATTTTAGCTACATCCAAGACCCGTTTGACTGGCCGGAAATTCGAAATATGCACAAGCAGCTTTTCTCCCTGGGGGGCATATTGCTGCTTGAACAAGGTGTTGGCCGGGCGTTCATACTGCCTGTGGTCAACGAAATTGTACACCTTATATATATCTTTACTGACGTTTAAAACCTCATACGTTTCGGCGATTAAATGGTCAGATACAGCAGTGACCAAATCAGATTGTTCGATCCCGTAGCGGATCATCTCCTTTAATGTTTCATCATAAGCCAAAACAGTGATATCCGTGCCATGCAAGGTGGTCACTACTTTGAGGGGATGTTTCACCATTTGCCTGGCCAAAATGGCACAGACAGCATGGGGCACTGCATAATGAACATGAAGTAAATCCAATTTTTCCCGGCTGGCCACTTGAGCCATCTTACTGGCCAGTGTTAGATCGTAGGGGGGATAGCGGAAGACATCATATTGGTTGACTTCAACTTCATGATAGTAAATATTATGATAATATTTTCCCAAACGGAAAGGTACACCAGCCGTAATAAAATGAATTTCATGCCCCCGTTCCGCCAGCAATTTTCCCAATTCTGTGGCCACAACACCTGAACCGCCCAGGGTGGGATAACAGCTGATCCCGATTTTTAAAAAAGGGGGACGATTAGCTTCCACTCCGGTCAGCCTCCGTTTCTGCCGGCCAGATCAACTGGGGTAAAGCAAGAGGAGCTTTAACCATAAACCCTTCTGCATAAGGGACATTGATCATGCTGCCAAAGAGGCGCTCTCTTCCTTCAATAGCTCCGATAAACCCTGTATTTAACCTTGTGGACACACGGCCCTCCGCCTGCTCAAACTGTGACCGGTAAGCGTGCAAGGCTTTCTTCTTGATTTCCATCTGATCTGTAATATCCACCACGATATCTGGTTTGGCCACACTATTAATGAAATAATAATAGACCTGTCGAACCTGGTGGGGAGCTTGTCTCTCTTCATCCCACTGATATTTGCCAATATTGGCCGTAAAGACCGCTTCTTCAATCCATTGTGCGGTATGGTTATGGTCTGGATGGCGGTCCTGATCATAAGGGGCAAACACGACTTGGGGACGCCAGCGGCGGATAAGCTGCACAAGGGATCCAATAATGGTCTCCCGATCCGTCAACCCGCGGTCAGGAAATTTTAAATTGACACGCTGTTTCACCCCCAGAACCTGGGCGGCCTGCTCGGCTTCCATCTGCCGGGTCTCCACGGTCCCGTTGGAAGAAAGCTCAGCCAAGGAAAGATCTATGATACCCACCTTATATCCCCGGGCCACATGCTTGGCAATTGTACCGGCCATGCCAATCTCCACATCATCGGGATGGGCGCCAATACAAAGCATGTCAACCGTTTCTCCCACAACGCTTCCCTCCCCCTGTTCATCATTTAACAGCCTTGCAGCCTGATAGACATGTCTGGCCGGTTTCATAATGTGTCTTTTCACAACTTTCTCCAGTCCAGATAACCTGCTTCCATGGCCCGTAAAATGATCTCGGCCGTGGCCATATTCGTCGCCAACGGAATCTGGTGCACATCACACAGGCGCAATAATGCAATGATATCTGGCTCATGAGGCTGAGCCGTTAAGGGATCCCGGAAAAAGATCACCAAATCCATTTTGTTTTCGGCAATAAGCGCCCCAATTTGCTGGTCCCCTCCCAAAGGGCCAGATAACAGGCGGGTGATGTTAAGATCTGTATGAGCCATGATTAACTTGCCCGTCGTCCCAGTGGCATACAGATTGTGCCTGTTTAGCACTGACTCATAGGCAATAGCAAAATTGACCATGTCTTGCTTCTTCTTGTCATGGGCAATCAGGGCAATATTCATCAATTGATCCCCTTTCCACATTTATTCATCCATCACCTTATCTAAACCATATACCAAACATTCCAATTTCACCACTTTTTTGATCGCCATGTTTACCCCAGGCATAAAGGAGGTGCGGTTGATGGAGTCGTGGCGGATGGTCAGCGTTTGCCCTTCGCTGCCAAAAATCACTTGCTGATGGGCCACTAAACCGGGCAGACGGACACTATGTATGGGAAATCCTTGATAAAAAGCACCACGGGCCCCTTGCAGCTCCTCTTTCTCTTCCGGATGGCCCTGTCTGTGCTCTTCACGCACCTCAGCGATCATCTCTGCTGTTTTAATCGCTGTGCCAGAAGGGGCATCCAATTTTTGATCATGGTGCATCTCAATAATTTCAACTTCAGGCATGTATCTGGCTGCCATTTGGGCAAATTTCATCATTAAAATCGCACCGATGGCAAAGTTGGGAGCAATGATACCTCCTATTTTGTGTTGGTCAGCCAATGCTTGTAACTCTTCAATATCCGCTTGTGTTAATCCTGTCGTGCCAATGACAGGCCTGACCCGGTGGTGAATGGCCAGCTGGGCATGTTGTTTTACAGACTGGGGTGTCGTAAAGTCAACCATGACATCGGGATTAAAATCAAGCAGGGCCCGCTCCAGATCGTTGACAAAGGGGACACCAATAGGACCGATGCCGATCACTTCTCCCACGTCAACATTGTTTAATTTAGAATCAACACCACATACTAATTGAAGCTCATCGTCCTTTTGAATCATTTTCACCGTTTCAGATCCCATTTTTCCTTTTGCTCCTACAACAATCACGCGGATAGCCATTATGATCACTCCTGTTGAATCATGGTTATGATACGACTACAATTTTACTATGGATCGTTGCTTTAATTTTACTATTTTAATTTTACTATATGGATATTTGATTTGCGAACGAGGCAAAGGAGAGAATGACATGCCGCTAAAATTGAAAAATATGGCGATGATCATGCTAGGCGCGGCTATCTATGCTTTTGGCTTAAACTATTTTAACATTGCCAACCAGCTTGTGGAAGGCGGATTTACGGGACTGACCCTGCTGCTTAACTATTTGTTTGGCTTTAGCCCTGCTGTAATGAATCTGCTGCTTAATATTCCCCTCTTTCTGATTGGCTGGAAAGTGCTGGGTTCCACCGCTTTTATCTACACCATTTTAGGCACGGTTTCCCTGTCATTATTTTTGTGGCTGTTCAAAGGTTTTCATTTATACCTTGGTGAAGATTTGCTGCTTGCTGCCTTGTATGCCGGCGTCACAGCTGGAGTTGGCCTGGGCATTGTTTTTCGCTACGGAGGGACGACTGGCGGGGTAGACATTATTGCCCGCCTGGCCAAAAAATATTTGGGCTGGAGCATGGGTAAAACCATGTTCGCCTTTGATGTGGGTGTCCTTACCCTGTCCATGATCTATTTAGATCATAAATTGGCGATGTACACAGTCATCGCGGTCTATATTGGTGCCAGAGTGATCGATTTTGTCCAGGAAGTGGCCTACGCAGGTAAAGCAGTGATGATCATTTCGGACTCAGCCCCTGAAATAGCCCAAATGATCATACAAAAACTAGACAGGGGTGCAACCTTGTTAAAAGGAAAAGGGGGATATACTGGCAGCCAGAAAGAGGTGCTCTATTGCGTCATTAGCCGCAACGAGCTGTTCCGCCTGAAAAACCTGATTCGGGAGATTGACCCCTACGCTTTTGTCGTTGTTCATGATGTGCGGGATGTTCTGGGCGAAGGGTTTACCCTCGACGAACAAAAGAAGCCGTTAAGGGATGATGTGTAATAATAAAAATGCTTGCAGACGTGCAGTCTACAAGCTTTCAGGCCAGATCGTCATTTAAGGGATATCACCGTTACAGGTTTATATGGGAGTACTTCTCCTTTGCCATAGGTTACTCGTTGTTCATACCGGCATAAACCATGATAAAACGCACCAACTCCAGTACAGCAACCACGGTTGCTGCAACGTAAGTGAGTGCTGCGGCATTGAGCACTTTTCTGGCCGCATGCTCTTCATTCATGCCGATCACATTAAGGCTGACCAGTTGGTTTAACGCCCGGCTGCTGGCATTAAATTCAACGGGCAAGGTAACAATCTGAAACAGCACGGCAAAGGCCATGGTGATAATCCCCAGCAGAATCAAGTTAGCTGAATACAGAACAATGCCCAACAAAATGAAGAAAAATGACGCATTGGAACCAAAAGTAGCCAGTGGCACCAACGCATGTCTGAAGCGCAAAAAGGCGTAGCCCTCAGCATCTTGAATAGCATGGCCAACTTCGTGGGCGGCTACAGACACACTGGCAATAGAAGAGCCATAATAGTTGTCACTGGAAAGGCGGACCGTTTTGGTCGTCGGATCATAATGGTCTGTCAGTTTTCCTCTGACTTCCTCCACTCTGACATTATACAAACCGTTGGCATCCAAAAGTCTTCTGGCCACTTCTCTGCCAGTCAGGCCGGACCGGGCAGCAATGCGCAGATGCTCTGCATAGGTTCGTCTCAAATAAAGCTGGATTAAAATGGGGATGGCAATGATCAGCAGAAAATAGATCAACATTGTCATTTGACCGCCTCCTTCCCACCTGTGTCAGTCTTATTCTCATAAACATTATATGCCAAAGGTCAAACTTAGTCAATAATAGCCTGTGTGAAGAGCGGTGCCGCTATACCCTGCTCACACCACGCCAAGGGACGGTTTCCGCCTCCTGCTCACCCCGATATTTTTTCCAGCCCGCATAGCTTAACACACTAACAATCAGGACCGACATTCCTACCATTAACAGAATAAAGTTGCTCTGCTCCCCAGATTCCTGGAAGAAGGCGATGCGAATCTGGCTTTCTAACCTGTCCAGCAGTTGGGCCGTTTGCTCTTTTTGCTGCCACAGTTCTGCTGAATGGCGGTCAAGATAAACAATAAGGGAATCAAGCTGGTTATACATCTGAGGAGGATGGCTGACAGCGATGGCTGGACGGATAAATTCGTATTGATTGAACAGGCGGGTCAAATGGCGGTAGAACTGATCCCTGTCCTGAGTGGTCAGCGCCTGCTTTAGATCAGCAATATCTTTAGCCAGCTTGGGATAAAAATTAATCCATAAAGGTTTTTCAGTATGACTGACGGCATTGATGGCCAGGCGCATGCGCAAAACCTGCTGGTAAACCTGGTTTTCGTCCAACCTTACTTGAGTTAAAGCCCCTTTGGCTTGGGTTGCTGTTTCCATTAAAATATTGGCCTGTTCTACATATTGTAAGTACTGTCCCAATTGCACATGTAACAGCCGTTCAGAAATTTCCAGCACAGTTTCCCGGGCTTGTTCATACTCATTTTCTTCAACCAAATGAAAAGCTTTATCTGCCAAGCGGCTGATTGCCAGCCATTTCTCCAACTGTTCATCTATCGAATGGTTAGGGCGCTCCGCATAGGTAATGCCGGTATTTAGCACAAGTATGAACATCCACGTTAAAACCAGTGTTTTAGTTGTCAGACAGCTAAACACGACTGGTCTCTTCATCTTATCCCCTCCCCTACTAAGACATCCTATGGACATCCTATGGGACAAGGGACAAGTTTAGACCTGTTTTTTTCGAACCACAAGAAGATAAAAGAGGGCCAAACTGATTAAACTCAAACAAACTGTAAAAGCATAAATCTCTGACAAATACGGATGAAGTCTGTAATCCAACCACGGGAAAATACCTAATGTGTAATCGAACACATCATTGGTTAAAGTCCATATCCCCACCAGCAGCAAATGGGGCAGCCTGAAACTGAAATAAGGGATGAATAGTAAAGCTTCCACTGCCATGCCAATATGGGAAAAAATCAGCATGTAATGCTCCCAGGTCAATTCCCCGCCCAAAAGACCCGTCCAGATGATCATGACCGTGGCCCAGACACCATATTTGACCAAAGTGACGGCTGCAAATGCTTCCACAAACGGCCACCGTTTTCCCAGTATGAAGGCCACCAGAACAAAACAAAAAAATAAACTTGCGGTCGGACTGTCGGGGACAAAGGGCAACAAATACCAGTCAGTGACCGCTAACTGATTTTTGTACCAGTAATAGCCATATAACGTTCCTAATGAATTAATGACCAGTAACGTCCACAAGGTTGAACGACGGCCCAACCAGCTTATCATCCATGTGTAAGTTAACTTGATCATGCTCACCAGCCCCTAAACCCCTCTTTGCTTAATGATGAACGCAAAAATTTAATAACATTGTTCTTATAACCTCTCATCAAACGGAAAAAGCTGACTTAAAGCCAGCTTTTCCCTTGCTGCTCTTATTCGTCTTCACCATCGAGTGAAGCAAGCCATTCAGCCAAAGCCTCTAGATCCTCTTCATCAGTCACGAGTCCGCCGGGCATGGAACCTTGACCGTTAATAATAACTTCCTTGATTTCATCTTTATTTAATTCACTGCCAATTAAGTTTAGGGGAACGCCGACAGCCCCACCTTCCAGGTTTTCCCCGTGACAATTGATACATGTATATTGGACATATAACTCATAGGCTGGATGGCTAGTGTCGATTTCCACATCAAAATAGGGGCTGTCCCAAGCATAAACCTCATTTTGCGACCAATCATGCGCCTTGTAAGCATCATAAGTTAAGACAAATATCGAGGCGATAACCAGCAGCATAATCGAAGTGGCGATCGGACGCTTAACCGGCCGCCGTTCCTTGCTACGGTCTAACCAAGGCGCCAGCAACAGGGCGGCAAAGGCCAGACCTGGGATTGCAACTGTGCCAATAACGGTGTAGTCACCTGAAGCATAGGTATACTTTAATAATTGATACAAGAATAAGAAATACCAGTCTGGCACCGGTGCATAACCGGTATCGGTCGGATCAGCAAGACGTTCCAAAGGCGGTTCGTGGGCCACCGTCAATACAAGAAAGCCGATCAAAACGACTGCTCCAACCATCCATTCTTTTAACAGAAAGTTAGGCCAGAAGGGCTCTGTTTTGCCCGGATACTCTGAGTAGTCCTTGGGAATGTTCGGCACACGCCTGGCCAGGATACGTGAATCTTCCACATATTTTACATCTTTGTGATGATTGTCATGATTACTCGCCATGTTTTACCCCCCTAGATTGGAGAGAACTCCATTTTATAGTGGTCCAGAAATTCCCTGTCTGCGGATCAGGATGAAGTGGATACCCATTAAAGCCAGCAAAGCAGCAGGCAGGAAGAAAACGTGAATGGCAAAGAAACGGGCCAGTGTTTGGGCACCCAAAACATCACCGCCAGCCAAGAAGGTTTCAATCATTCCGCCAATAAGCGGCACACTTGAAGCGATCTCAATTCCGACCGCAGTGGCAAAGTAGGCTTTCATATCCCAAGGCAAAAGGTAACCGGTAAAACCAAGGCCCAGCATCACGCCAAAGATCATCACACCGACAACCCAGTTCAGTTCGCGGGGTTTTTTGTATGAGCCAGTAAAGAACACCCGTAGGGTATGTAAAAACATCATGACAATAACCACACTGGCTCCCCAGTGGTGCATGCCGCGCACAATCTGCCCGTAAGCAACTTCATTTTGCAGATACTTCACTGATTCATAAGCATTGACGATGTCCGGAACATAGTACATGGTGAGAAACATCCCGGACAGGATTTGGATCACGGTGATGAAAAAGGTTAAACCTCCGAAACAATAGATAAACGCGGAGAAATGATGTGCCGGGTTCACATGTTCAGGAACCTCGTGATCGGCCAAATCCCGCCACATCGGAGTAATATCTACCCGTTCATCAACCCAATCATACAATTTCTGCAACATGGTTTATCCCAACTCCTCTCGTGGCACTGCTCGACCTAGATACAGTTTGCCGTCTTCCCCCACTTCATACTCGTAGACATCAAGCGGGCGCGTTGGCGGCGTACCGGGAATGTTAATGCCGTTTTCATCGTATAACCCGTCATGGCACGGACAGAAGAAGTGATTGGGATAATCATCGTGGGTGTCCCATTGTACAGTGCACCCTAAGTGCGTACAAACAGGAGACAAAGCTTGTACTTCACCGTTGTCCAACACTCTGACCCAGGCGGAGTGCAATCTTTCGTATTCGGCCCAACCGTCCTTGATCAGCAACTTAAAATCGACCCGTTTGTATTCTTTACCGAATTCAGAAATGTCGCCAACAGGAACCATCTCCCGATCCTCGCCGACTTTTAAGACAGGGTCTATGGCAAAGCGGATCATGGGAGTGATCGTCGCTGAGACAAGGAAACCGCCGACGCCCATTAAGGTGTAGTTCAGAAATTGCCGTCTAGACACCTGCTGTTGCTCTTTGTCACTCATCCTTTAACCTCCCTGCACACATGAACTAAAACCAACGGATGAAGCCGATAACATAAAACAGACTAGGACATAATCATGATAGCTCATGGGCAAATACTCGTCAAGAATTATCAGTTTTGGTTAGGCCGCTCCCCCAACTTGCCACACGTTAACATTTTACCCTTTTTTCCACAAACTAATGAGGCTGGGGACAAACTTTTGGGACAAGTCAAACAGGGCTTGGCTGGACTGGTCCTCCATGTCCACTTCAGAAGCATCAATATAAAACAACCCGCCGCGCAGCTTCTCTCTTCTCTTCTCCCATTCCTCTTCCACTGTGATATAGACTTGATGCTTAAAGCCGCTTTGAAGCACATATTCTGTATACCTGTTGAGATAGGCCGCCAGCATGTCTGCTTCATGGGCTTCAGTATAAGTCAAAGCAGGGAGCAAAAGCACACGGCCCATCAATTGCTCCTCCAGGTGATTGACTACTCCTGAAAGCCAGGTGGCCTGCACCGCAGATAGACGGGCGTTGTTTCCCAGCTCCATTTTAATCAAGGGCACCAGAGCAGTATCAATATACTGCCGATTTTCAAGATAGTCATCAATGGTTAAACGGTCCCACTTCATTATTTCACCACCGTTCCAATAAATAAGACCCGATCAGGTGACCGGGCAGTTCATTTTTTTATAAGATTATTATACTCTATTATTCATTCTCACTGACTAGCTTCAACCATTGTTCACTTAATTGTAAAAAACGCTCCTTATCCCGTTGGTCCAACGCCTCATTAATTTTACGTTGCAATTGTTGCTTCTTAAACTGGTAAACAGCTTCATCCAAGACCATCTCAGCCAAAAGGGCATACATTCCGTTGGAGGTCAGCTTCTGCTTTTTCATGGGACCGTCCTCCTTCACGGCGGCATATTCAGGACACATCTGGGCGGATTTATAATTTAATTTAATTTGCAGGATTTGATCGGGATGATGGCGCAAGTCATAAAAAGCTTTTTCAACATCCGTGGTTTGCAAATCTCCTTTTCTAAACTGGAAAGACACACCGTCTGTACACTTGGTAGACATGATAATAGACCGTTCAGCTGCATCTATTTCATCCACGAACCGGACCTTCGCCAATAAATTGTCGTCACTCATAATATAGGTTAACAGCCAGGCACCTTCACGCTTCTGCAGCTCATATGACTGAAGAAACCATTCCAAAAACCGTTTCTTTTCTGCATTTGTGACCAATGGATTCATGTCTACCCCTCCTTACGTTTTATACTATAAATATTCGCTTTCATAAAAAAATTCCCTGCTAAGGCGAGGGAATTTTTTTAAATGTTCATTTAATTTTTACATACTGTTCTCCACTGGCTTCATCTGTCAGGATGGCCAAAAGACCCATGTGGGCCATCATGCCCAGTATGCGCTCGTTGGCCAGGGTGGCCACATCGTCAAAATAGTAAGCTCTAAGCCATTGAGATAGGAAGGAAGTCACCCTTCCTCTTTCAATCCAATGTCCGTTCAAACTAGTTGTAAGCAGCTCATACAAAAAGGGCAGAGCAGGAATGGGTTGCTGGTACAGGATTAACCAAAACCTGGTTAATTGGCTCCTGAGATCATCCTCGTCCGGTTCGTCAGCCAGTTGGCTCTCCCCTTTCAAGGTCAGGGATAAGACCCCTGCCTGCTCCCTAATCCAACCCTTGGCATAGCAAAAGTCATAGATCAGGGCGAAGCGGTTGGGATAAAAGGGAAAACGCCGTCCGTAACCAAACCGCCAACGCTGTTTGGGCAAAGGATCCTCGGGTATAGCTAGAGAGTGAAACAACTGCAGTTGATAACGCTTATGAATCACACCTGCTTTGGTCAAAGGGACCCGGCCGGAAGCTACGAAGCGGAGAAAACGATACAGGTCCTCAACAATCGCTTGCTGTTCGTCCCTTATTTTGAACTCCTTCCTTTGTGTTAATAATTTTTCCTCCACAGGCTGTACTTTTCGTAGTAACTTTTCTGCCAACAGTTGGCGTAGAAGTTGATGAACATCAGCAGGGATTTCCACTTGCTGATGGCAGGCATGGCGAATCACAAACAACCAGCCACGCTTAATGAGTTGGGCCAGCCATTGCTCCGGCTTTCCTTTGGCTCCGGCAACCACTTGCACCAGACGCCCCTTGGTCATCAATTCCTCTAATGCAAACGTGCGCTTGGGTTGAAAAGCAAGAAACAGCACAAAGGACATTAACTCTTCACCCAGTTCCTGAAGGGCTGAGCGGCAAGTCTGTTGATGCAGCAGCTGAAAGTGAATGGACTGAACCAGCTCTAACTTAGAGTGGCGGTTACACTCACAGTGATAGAATGAAGCTAAATGGCGCAATTCACGGATATCCTGCTCGAGCAAACAGTCCAACAATTTCATAGGGTGTCCCCTCGCTTGCCTGCTGCTGTAGGTTCAGCTGACTTAAGCTTAGTATGGGGAGACGCCGGGCCGTTTATGCTATTTTAACTTTTTTTGCTGGCCAATATCTCATCTTTTGTCCCTAATCTTCCTTCTGATCATACCGCTCTAACAGATCCATAATCTCCCATTGATCAGGTTGAAGCTCTAGCGACTTCTTCCACAAGCGGACCGCTTCTGTCAGTTCCCCTTCATCTCGCAGCAGATAGGCTAACCGATTCAATAAATTGACATCATCAGGAGCAAGGGACAGGCCTCGCTCATAACTTTCCCGGGCCTTCTCCCATTCCTCGAGCTCCTCATACAGACGCCCTTGTTCATACCACAAGTCTGGCCGTTCAGGACTCAACTCAAGCAGCTGACGGATGCCCTCCAAGCGTTGTTGATCATTCCCTGTTTCTTTTCCTAAATGGATCAAGGCTTCAAGGGCTTGTAAATGACCAGGTTCAAGGGTTAAAACATGGCGCAGCGCCTGCTCAGCTTCCTCATACTCCTTCAGCTTGAACAAAATCTCGCCATGCAGGTAGAAAAGCTGTGGATTTGTTTCATCATACCTTACTCCTTTTTCAACTGTGGCCAATGCCTGATCGAGATTATTCAGTTTGAGATAGGCTTGAGCAAGGTAAATATAAGCTGAGGCGTAATACGGATCCATGTCCAATAAATCTTGTAAATATTGAACTGCTCGCTCCCATTCCTCTAGGCGAAGGGCAACAAATCCTGCCCCAAACAGCACATCAGGGGTTTTCTGCTGTTTCAGCGCTTGCTCATAGTGGGTTAAGGCCTCTTCCAACTGTCCAATATGGGCGTAACAATCAGCCAGCTTGGCCAAAGGCGTGTGCGTCCCTTTTTTGAAGTTAAGCAGCGCTAAAGCATATTCTTTCTGATCATAATAAATTTCCCCCAATGCTTGATACAATACTTTTTCTTCAGGATAGTGCTTAAGGACCTGTCTAATTTTGTCCGCAGCCACTTCGGGCAACCCTTGTCTTAAACTGATTTCTGCTGAAAGGAGAACAGCGCGCAGGTAATTTTCATCATCTAAGGGCACCTCCCTTAACAAGGCGAGCGCTTCATCTTCTTGTCCGTCCTCGGCATAATATTCAGCAAGGGTGACGATAAGCTCCGATTCTGCAGGGTAGCGATGATGCAAATCACGTAAAATGGAAATGGCGTCTTCTAAAAATCCATGGGAATAAAGAACAGTTGCTAGTTCAAAACGCAATTCATCTGACATCTCCTCCCGTTCCAACAGCTTTTTTAGAGCAGCTAACCCCTGATCGACCTTTCCTTGCTCCAGTTGACGTAACGCTTGTTCAGTCTCTTTCACAATATCCATTTTCTTCCACTCCTTCTCTTTTTGTGGCCTAAAAGGAGTTTTCGATGAGCACACACGCTTTGTTACACTTGCACTGTATCACAATTCACAAACAAAAAAAAGCTGCATACCGAAGCCTTTTGTAAGGGCTTTCAATATGCAGCAACCAAAAATGAACCAATGGATAGGAGTGGAGAGAAACCATACTGTACTTTCCATTATACTTCCTCCACTCCCCTTGTCAAGTTTTTTACGCTATAAATTTGATTGGAACCCCGATTTTTTTCATTTCTGAGTAGAACATCGGGCAGGTTTTGGAGACACAGCCTGGGTTTTCAATGATGATCCCTGGCACCTTCAATCCGAGCAGCGTAAATGTCATGGCTTGCCGGTGATCATCATGGGGATCCAAAGTAGCCCCTGTGGGTTGCCCTGGATAGACAGTAAAACCGTCTTCCCGTTCCTCTACCTTAATCCCTATCTTGCGCAGGGCAGTACAAATCACAGCGATCCGGTCTGATTCATGATGGCGGATATGGGCCACATTGGTCACCGTAACGGGGGCATCCGCAAAAGGGGCCAGGGCCGCAATAGTAATGGCTTGATCGGACATAGGCTTCATATCAACCGTGAAGCCGCCTTTTAAGCGGGCTGGTCCTTTCACCTGCAAATAGGTCTCTGTTTTTTCACACTGGCATCCCATGCGCTCCAGCACATCAATAAACTTCGCATCCGGTTGCAAAGACTGATAGCCTACATTGGTAATCCGAACGGTCCCTTGTGTTAATGCGGCTGCCGCTAAAAAGTAACAGGCAGTAGAGGCATCCGCTTCCAGCACTGTTTCCCGCCCCGTATAGCCACCAGGCTGAACAACAAATGATCGAAAGTCGTGATCATGCTCAACTACTGCACCAAATTGACGCATCAACTGGACGGTGATACCCACATAAGCTGGCTGAACCAATCCTTTCTCCACCTCAATATGAACAGGACCGGCTGCCAGCGGGCTGGCCAGGAGCAAACCACTTAAAAACTGGCTGGAGACATGTCCTTCAATACGCACCTTCCCCCCTTTCAGGCCTGTCCCTTCAACTTTCAAGGGCAGACCTCCTGCTTCCCCATAAGTTTCAATGTTGGCTCCCAGGTGTCTCAGTGCATCAATCAAGGGGCGCAAAGGGCGCTTGCGCAGCTGTTCAACCCCATCCACCTCGTAGTGTCCGCCCTTGCCCGCTGCCAAAGCGCCGGGCAGAAAACGGGCAATGGTGCCGGCTGCGCCGATAAACAGCCGGGCTTTTTTTTGCGGCCACTCTCCCTCCACGCCCTGAACTAGTACCTGGTCACCGTCTACGCTAACAGTCACCCCCAACCGGCGCAGGGCATCGATACACCAGTATGAATCATCACTTTTCAAAATGCCGGAGAGCCTGGATGGCCCCTTGGCCAGGGCAGCAATCGTCAGCGCGCGATTGGTGAAGCTTTTGGAACCAGGTACTCTCAGCCGGGCAGAAATGGGTTCAACGACAGGCTTAATTTCCGCCAACCGGTAGTGGGTGGCTTGTGACCACGGAGATCGTGAGCTTTCCTGTTGCACTAACACATACCCCCTTTTCTAACCAAATATAACAACCACACTTCTCACCAATACCCTATAACGTCAACGGCCCGCCTAATCGCGCCGGTACACCAGAAAGTTAGCATCGCGCAGTACTTTTTGGGCTTTTTCCATATCCCGCTCATGCCGGAACGTTAAGCAGAGCACTCCCATAATATCCTCCCTGGTTTCCAGTATGGCAATATTGGTGATGGAGATCTTATGAATGCCCAGTAAAGTGGTCACTTGTCCAATGACGCCCGGATAGTCAGGGATGTCCACATATAGATCATAAAAACTGGGGATAGCCCCCCGTTTGGTCTCCGGCAAACCATCACGCACTTCTTTGGCATGACGGAAAAATTGTTCGATTTTCTCTCCGTCACCGGAGTCAAGCAAGTCTAACACTTGCTCCATCTCTTTCAGCCAATCTCTCATTTGTTGCACAATAAACGACTGATTGCTTAAAACAATGTCTCTCCACATCTTGGGGTTGCTTGAAGCAATGCGGGTGATATCCCGAAACCCTCCCGCTGCCAATCTCCAGTACCATTCACTTTCTTGCTGGTATTGATAAACATGCTCCACCAGAGCAGAAGCAATCACATGGGGGAAATGGCTGATCGCTGCCACAACCCTGTCGTGCTCGTCCGGCTTCATTTCCACCACCTTAGCCCGGGTGGCTGCCAATAAAGTTTTCAACCGTTCAATATAATGGTTTTCTGTCCCTTCAACGGGTGTTAACACATAATAGGCGTTCTCAAACAACCGTTCCGTAGCTGCTTCCACTCCAGACTTATGGGAGCCAGCCATGGGGTGGCCGCCTATAAACACGCCTTTAGTCTGGGCGGACAATGTTTGGGCACAGCGGACAATATTCATTTTTGTACTGCCTACATCGGTTACGATGGCGCCTTCCTTCAGTGCCGGAGAAAGCATGATCGGCTTAAGTAACTGACAAACAGATTGGACTGGCGTGCAGATAAAGACCACGTCCGCTCCGGCAACAGCGTCATCAAGCTCCGTTGTTCCCTGGTCAATCACACCCAGGGCACGGGCCAGCTGAAGATTTGATTCTTTAATATCATAAGCCTGTATGAATACGTCCTCTGGATAGTGCTTCTTGATGCTGAGAGCAATTGAACCTCCGATTAAGCCGACTCCAATGATAGCAATGCGGTTCATGACACGTTTTGCACCATGTGAGTTAAAAGTTGAATGATTGTTTCATTTTGCTCTTGAGAACCAATGGTAATCCTCAAGCAAGTCGGCATCCCCAGCATCTTGCCGGAACGAACGATCACCCCTTGGCGCAACATGGCCTCAAACACAGGGTGGGCCGGACGCCCCAGATCAACCATGATAAAATTGGCTTCCGTAGGATAACAAGCTAAATTTAGGGACTCAAAATGACGGTAGTAGTACTCTTTACCTTGCTTGTTTTGTTCATAGCAATGGGCCACGTAGTCTTGATCAGATAATGCAGCTAACGCAGCTTGTTGGGCAACACGGGACGTATTAAATGGCTCCCGGACCCGGTTTAACAAATCAATGACTTCTTGGCGGGCTATGGCATAGCCGATTCGCAAGGCGGCCAGACCATAAATCTTGGAGAAGGTACGCAGAATGATGATATTTGGATATTGCTTAAGCATAGCAACGGTATCTGGATAATCATCCGCCGTCACATATTCATAATAGGCTTCATCCACAACAACCAGTACATCTTGAGGGACGCGTCTTAAAAAGCTGGTCAGGGCCTCTTCGTTCACATACGTACCCGTGGGATTGTTCGGATTGCATATCCAAACGAGTCTGGTTTGCTGGTTCACTGCCTCAGCCATCGCTTCAAGATTATGAACTCCGTTTTGTAACGGCACTTCCACAGCTTGTGCGCCTTCAATAATCACGTTTGCTTTGTAACGGGGAAAGGTGGGTTCAGCCATAACGGCATTGCTGTCCGGTGTTAAAAAGGTGCGGCAGATAATTTGTACAATTTCGTCCGATCCATTGCCGAACAGTAACTGATCAGGATGGACCTGATAGAATTCCGCCAAGGCCCGGCGCAATTCAAACGCCGCTCCATCCGGGTACTGGGCCAAGTTATGACAAGCTTCGGCTATAGCCTGCTTGACCTTGGGTGAAGGTCCAAATGGATTTTCATTAGAGGCGAGCTTGATCACCCTCGTTAAGTTAAATTCTCTCTTAACTTCCTCAATCGGCTTTCCCGGGTTATACGGAGCAAGCCCGGTAATCTGTTTCTTTGGTTTCATTGAGAACCTCACCACTCCTAATGAACTTTTTTAAAAATTATTTAACCCTTATCATACTATGAATTGCGTTCTAAACATAGGGTTTCAACAAAATTTTTTAACTGGTCAAGCCCTTTTTTTCTGAGATCAGGATCAGTAAACAGATGCTCGTTTTTTTTCAATTGCCTGATAAGAGCGCTGCCAATAACCACGCCGTCCGCTTTGCCTGCCAAACGGCGGACATGTTCCCTTTTAGATATCCCAAAACCGACGGCAACAGGCACCCGGGCATGTTGTTTCACTTCCAGCAGAAAATGTTCCAGTTGCGGAGGCAAGGTTTCCCTTTCACCTGTAACCCCTAAAGAAGAGATGCAATAAACAAACCCCTGTGCCTGAGCCACAATTTGCTCGATCCGCTGCTGTGATGTGGGGGCGACAAGGGAAATAAGAGGCAACCCTCTCCGGTTGCAAGCCTCCCTCACTTTTCCGGCCTCCTCAATTGGCAGATCTGGGATTAAAACCCCGCTGGCTCCCACTTCCCTGGCCCGTTCAGCGAAGCGGTCAATGCCAAATTGGAAGACCGGGTTCACATAACAAAAAATAATAATGGGAATGTGTACCCCCCGCCCGCGCAAATGCTGGATCAGATCTAATCCTTTCTTGAAAGTCATGCCCCGTGTAATCGCTTTTTGGCTTGAATATTGGATGATGGGACCGTCAGCAAGGGGATCGGAATAAGGGAACCCCAGCTCCAATACAGCGGCCCCTGCTTCCTGCAGTGTTAAGGCAATGTCAGCAGTAGCCGCAGCCGATGGATAACCGGCGGTGATAAAGGGAATGAAAGCAGGCTGGCCTTCCTGACTCCTGTTGTTAAATGCAGCGGCCAGGTCAGCCTGGCCAGCAGCTGTTGATGCCCGCACCAGTGCCTTTTCTTGCAGGGTCTGTTGCTCGCGCCTCATCCTTTCCTCTCCTTTCTGACATACTCCCGTATGGTGTGGACATCTTTATCTCCCCGTCCCGAAAGACATACGACCATCACCTCTTCAGCGCTGGCCTCCCGGGCTCTTTTTCTGGCCTCGGCCAAGGCGTGGGCGCTCTCCAAGGCAGGTAAAATTCCCTCCAGCCGGCAGAGATCCTCTACAGCCTCCAGCGCTTCTTCATCCGTGGCCGTACAGTAGGTGACACGTCCACTCTCCTTCAGGTAAGCGTGTTCCGGACCGACGCCGGGATAATCTAACCCGGCCGAAATGGAATGAGCTTCCAGTATCTGCCCCTCCTCATCCTGCAGTAGATAAGTCAACGCGCCATGGATGACACCGGGACGCCCCTTGGTCAAGGTGGCAGCATGGGCACCAGTGTGCAGTCCTTTTCCTGCTGCTTCCACTCCCACCAACTCCACTTCGCTCTCCTCAAGGAATGGATAAAACATGCCCATGGCATTGCTTCCCCCGCCAACGCAGGCTATGATGGTATCAGGCAGACGCCCAAGGATTTCCATTATTTGAACTTTGGTCTCATCACCGATCACCCGTTGAAAATCACGCACCATTTGGGGATAGGGATGGGGTCCAATCACAGAACCAATTAAGTAGTAACAAGTGTCCACATGGCTGACCCAGTAACGGATCGCTTCGCTGGCCGCATCTTTTAACGTTCGGGAACCGGATGTGACAGAAATCACCTCGGCTCCCAATAGTTGCATACGAAACACATTGAGTGCCTGGCGGCGAACATCTTCTTCACCCATAAACACTTTACAGGAGAGGCCGAAACGGGCAGCTACAGTGGCCGAGGCCACGCCATGTTGGCCGGCACCTGTTTCCGCAATCAGATGTTTTTTGCCCATCCGTTTAGCCAGCAGTGCCTGGCCAATGGCATTGTTAATTTTGTGGGCCCCAGTATGATTGAGATCTTCCCGTTTCAGATAAATCTTTGCTCCCGCTCCCCATTCCCTGCTCAAACGCTCAGCAAAATACAAAGGAGTGGGACGGCCAGAATATTCCTGCAGCAGCTCGCGGTAAGCCTCTTGAAACTTTGCATCCTGCCGGGCCTCCCTATACGCCTCTTCCAGCTCAGCCAACGCGCTCATCAGCGTCTCAGGCACATATTTGCCTCCGAAAGAACCGAAACGGCCGTATGCATCAGGGAAAAGGGTATTTCTCTCATCAGTTTTGAGCATGTTCTCTCACCTCATGAACAACAGTTTCTATTTTACGCGCATCTTTTCTGCCATCGGTTTCAGCACCACTGGCTATGTCAATGCCATCCATTCCACCCATGGCCAACAGACGGCGGATATTGGCAGGACCTATGCCCCCGGCTACAAACAACTGTACCCGCTCCCCTTTGGGACCCTTCTTGTCCTGCACCTGGGCGTAAATGCCAGGAACCAGGCGCCAATCAAATGATTGCCCAGTTCCTCCCGCCTGGCCTTTTACTTGCGTATCCAGCAAAATCACATCAACCGCAGGAAGGTAGTCCTGAACGTGCTTCGATAATTGAACAAGCTGATCTTCTCCCTGGACATGCTCTGCATGCTTGGACACAGGAATCATCTTCCAAATCGTCAACTGCGGAAGACGGTGGCGCAACGCTTGACAATAAGCCGCAGATTCTGTGCCGTGCAGCTGCACATGGCGAATGCCCGTGTTTTCAAGCACGCGGCACACCTCTGTTAAAGGCTGATCTAAAAAGACGGCAACCGCTTTAGCAATGAGACGGGGATCACGCTGCAACCATTGTTTAACACAGGCAGGGGAGACATACCGTTTGCTGTGGGGTGTGAAAATAAAGCCCAAGTAGTCAATCTGGCCGGCATAAGGGGCAAGCGCTGCTAAGTCCTGAGGATTATGATTACCGCAGATCTTAAGCTTCACCATACAATCTCCTCACCGCGCTTTCAATATCGTCCTGGCGCATGAAATGTTCTCCAATTAAGAAACCGCCCACTCCATGCTTTTCTAAATCTTGAACCATTTCGGGACAATTGATCCCGCTCTCACTGATCACCAGTATATCTGGCGGAATAAAGGGCAAAAGGCTTTTAGTCCGCTCCGGATCAGTGGTAAAAGTCGTCAAGTCCCGGTTATTAATGCCGATGATGGGCGGGTGAAGGTGTTCCAGCACTTCCTCCAGTTCTTCCCGGCTGGCCACCTCAATCAAACAGTCCAACCCGGCATGCTCCGCCTCCCGGTAAAGCTTGACCAAAGTGGAGCTGGGCAAGGCCTTGGCAATAAGTAAAATGGCATCTGCCCCCAGGGCTGCACTCTCCCACACCTGAAGGGGATCAAGAATAAAGTCTTTGCGCAAAACAGGCAGGGACACCTGCTCCTTGATGAGCCGGATATAATCCGGATGGCCTTGGAAAAAGGGCACATCGGTTAAGACAGACAACGCGTCCACTCCGGCGGCCTGATAGGCGCGGGCAATCTCCACCGGATGGAAATCAGGACGGATCACCCCTTTGGATGGGGAGGCTTTTTTCACTTCAGCAATCAAGGCTGATGAGCGGCGCGGGGATCGCAAGCGTTGAAGAAAAGGATAACGGGGAATATCCTTCTGTTCAAAGGAGAGATTCAACTGCTGTTTGCGGTCATACAGTTTCTGAATCTCTTCCCGTTTCACTTCTAAAATCTGGTTAAGCATAGCGGATCGCCTCTTTATTTTTAATCATGTCCTGGTAATGTTGATATGCTTGGCCGGAGTCGATTAAACCTTTGGCCAGCTGGATCCCTTCTGCTAAAGTCGGCACTTTTTGACCCACATACAAGGCTGCTCCAGCATTAAAACAGACGATGTCATAGGCAGCACCCTTGTCTTGGCCGCTGAGGACATTTAAAATGAACTCCGCGCTCTCTTCAGCTGACTCTACCTGAATAGCACTTAACGGGTGGCGGCCAAGACCGAATGCTTCCGGAGTGACCCTGTACCGGCTAAGCTGACCATCCTTCAGCTCGGTGACACGTGTGGGGGCTGAGACAGACAATTCATCCAGTCCGTCTTCACCTGCCACAATCAGTACATGACGGGCGCCCAGCTGGTGCAGGGTACGGGCTACTTTTTCGCTGTAACTGTCATCAAACAGACCAATCACTTGATGTTTGATGCCGGCAGGATTAGTCAATGGTCCCAAGAGATTAAACACGGAACGGAAACCGATCTCTTTGCGCGGGCCAGCTGCATATTTCATCGCTTGATGATAGATGGGCGCAAACATAAAACACATGTTGAACTGCTCCAGGGCTTTGGTTATGGCAGCCGGTGTCATTTCAACCGGCAGCCCCAGCACCTCCAGCACATCGGCACTGCCGCTCAAACTGGATGCGGCCCGGTTCCCGTGCTTGGCCACCGGGACTCCCGCGCTGGCCACCACAATGGCACTGGCAGTTGAAATGTTAAAAGTTTTAGCGCCGTCTCCTCCTGTTCCGCAGGTGTCAACAACTGGACGGTCAATTTCCAGACGCACTGGCAAGGCACGCTCCCGCATCGCCCGGGCGAGCCCTGTCAACTCTTCCACTTCTACTCCGCGATAGGTCAAAATGGAGATAAAACTGCTGATTTGGGCTGCCGTGGCCTTCCCGCTCAGGATTTCTTCCATCACTTGATAGCTTTCCGCTTCTGTTAAGGTTTTCCTGTCCATCAATTTTTTCAAGGCTTGTTTAAGCATGGACAATATTCCCCTCCCCCTTAAAAATCTGCTCGGCAAGCTGGATCGCCACCAATAGGGCACGGGCTTTGTTGCGTGTTTCATTCCATTCCATCTCCGGCACGGAATCGGCTACTATCCCGGCCCCAGCTTGAATAAAGGCTGTGCTGCCCCGCATAAAAATAGTCCGGATGCTGATGCAGGCATCCATGTTGCCAGTAAAGGAAAAGTAACCGATTGCCCCGGAATAACCGTGCCGGGCTTCCTGTTCCAGTTCTGCAATAATCTGCATCGCCCTTACTTTCGGCGCTCCTGTCACGGTCCCAGCCGGAAAACAAGCCGCCAGGCAATCAACCAGATCACACTCCGGTCTCACCCGTCCCTCAACGGCAGAAACAATATGCATTACATGGGAAAAACGCTCGATCACCATCTTCTTCGGCACCTTTACCGTTCCGTATTGGGCTACCCGTCCTACATCGTTTCGCCCCAGATCTAAAAGCATGTGATGTTCAGCACGCTCTTTTTCATTAGCCAATAATTCCTCGGCCAACGCTTGATCCTCCTCAGGCGTGCGCCCCCGGCGGCGGGTTCCCGCGATGGGATTGACCAAAATTTTTCCATTCTCTACCTGAACCAGGCGTTCCGGAGAACTGCCCACCACTTGCATGCCGTCACCCAAGTCTAAATAGTAGAGGTAAGGTGACGGATTAACCATGCGCAATACCCGGTAGATATCAAACGGCTTTACACAGGTCTCGGCCATAAAACGCTGGGAAAGGACAGCTTGGAAAATATCGCCCGCCTCAATATAGGCCTTAATTTTTTGAACGGCTTTAGTAAAAGACGCTTTGGAGAAATTGGAGCTGACACGATTCCAATCAACTTCCAGCTGTTGTTCCGGCAACCTGAAAGCCTGAGGCTCATCACGGCTCATCAAAGCACATAAACGCTTAATCTTTTGGCGCAGCTGGCCCACTTTTTGCTCGTATGTTCTGCGTACGGTTTGTTCATCCATATCCGCTGATATCTGCAGGTGACCTATAAACGTCACTTCCTGTTTGAGGTGATCAAAAGCAATCAGTTCATCACAAAACATGAGCCGGATATCGTCCTGATCCATAACCGGCGACCGATGAGGGGACACCTTTTCAAACAAAGTCACCGCATCATAAGCGATGTAACCAACCGCCCCGCCGCTTAAGCGGGGCAAATTTAAATGTCCTGGCGACCTGTATTGGGCCAGCAGATGTTTCAGGTGCAGGAGCGGATCCCCTGACAGCTTCTCTGTCCGTGTGGGTCGCCTAGCCCCGGTCCCTGGTTTATGCTCTGCTTGATTGTCTGGCTCAAAATATTCGAGGTAAGCTTGCCCTTGCCTCACCCGAAACACCAGGAACGGTTCATTGCCAATAAAGGAATATCTGGCCCACATGGCCCCGCCTTCAACACTTTCCAGCAGAAAAGAATAAGGGCCTTTGACATGTTGAAACAGACGTATGGGGGTGAAATTGTCAGACCAGATACTTTCAGCGATGGGAATCAGCGTGTACTCCTTGCGCAAGGAGAGAACTTGGGATAAGGAAGGATAGGCCATTGGATCAACCCCTTCAAGTGTACTTGAAGAGGAGGTTAAGTGGGGGAAAACAAAAACAGGACTGGAACAGCCCTGTTGGAGGTTGGCGCACGAATCTCCACTCAGGCTCTTCTCCACTTAACTTCCTCTTGCTCAGCTCGACTCACTCTCAACTTACTCGTGCCTGTATGCCTTTTTTAGACACTCATCAAACAATAACAATGCTAACCCATCATGCCGTTATTGATTGTCATTTATCATAACGCACCTTCTGCCAGTCCGTCAAGGAGTTCTTGGGAAGCATGTTCACAGTTGGTTTTGGAAGGGGAGCGACCACACAGCCCGGAGGGTCGTTTCAGCCACATGATCGGCAATGACGGCCCGTCCCATCCGTTCCAAGAGCACCAGCCTTAACCTGCCTGCTATCACTTTTTTGTCGGTGTACATTTTTTCCAGCACCTGTTCAAATGACCAGGGCAGGGTATGCCATTCCACGGGCAAACCGTAAGTAGAGAGCAGGCGGGTGACCCGCTCCGCCAACCCTTGCTGCCCATAAACCGCTTCGCTCACATGGGCAGCCACAGCCATGCCTATCGCCACCGCCTCACCGTGGGTGAAGTCCCGGTAATGTCCCAAAGCTTCAAAGGCATGGCCGAAGGTATGGCCAAAATTTAAGATGGCCCGAAGCCCGGTCTCTTTCTCATCCTGACTGACCACCTGGCTCTTAATGTGGCAGGCGCGGTATAATGCTTCTGACAAGAAAGGTTCCTGTAAGGCACGGCAAGGGTTGGCATTCTCTTCTAACCAATCCACAAAAGCTTCATCCCAAATAAAGCCGTGCTTCAATACTTCGGCGAAACCGCAGGCCACTTCCCGTTCGGGCAATGTTGACAAGGTGGCCGTATCATAAATAACAGCCAAAGGCTGATGAAACGAACCGATCATATTTTTGCCAAGGGAATGATTGATGGCCACCTTGCCCCCCACGCTGCTGTCATGGGCCAACAAGGTGGTGGGCAGTTGGACAAAAGGAATGCCCCGCATGTAGGTGCTGGCCACAAAGCCAGCCAAATCTCCTACCACGCCTCCACCTAAAGCCAGGATCACACTTTGGCGGTCCAGCTTGTGCTCCAAGGCATAGGTGATGATTTGCTCATAGTGGGACAGGGATTTAGCTTGTTCACCTGCGGGTACAGAATAGCTGAACACCCGGAATCCAGCCCTTTGCAAGCCTTTCAGCACTGGCTCAAGATACAAGGCACCCACGTGGTCGTCGGTGACTACCAACAAGGTTTGGCTGCTCGTGATACCTAATGTTTGCAAATAAGCAGGCAACTTGGACAACAATCCCTGTCCAATCCAAATGGGATATGAGCGTTCCCCCAGATCCACTGTCAGTGTTTTAACCGATTCCATTAAAATGTTCTCGCCTCCTCCAGGTAACGTTCATAATGGGCTTTCATCTCAAAGATGTGATCATGGCCAAATTTTTCACAAAAGGCCCTGGCCACTTCCCAGGCCACCACATTTTCCATCACCACACAAGCAGCCGGCACCGCACAACTGTCTGAACGCTCCACGCTGGCTTCAAAGGGCTGTTTGGTGTCAATATCCACGCTTTGCAACGGTTTGTACAAAGTGGGGATCGGTTTCATCACGCCGCGGATCACAATGGGCATCCCGTTCGTCATTCCCCCTTCAAGTCCGCCCAACCGGTTGGTTTTGCGGTAATAGCCCCGCTCTCGGGACCAGGCAATTTCGTCTTGAACCTGGCTGCCGAACCGTTTGCCCGCCTCAAAACCGATACCGATCTCCACTCCTTTAAAGGCTTGGATACTGAGTACCGCTTGTCCCAGCCGTCCGTCCAATTTCCGGTCCCAATGAACATGGCTGCCTAAACCAACAGGAACCCCATACACAATGACTTCAACAATGCCCCCGACACTGTCACCTTCTGCCTTAGCCTTGTCAATCACCTGCATCATTTTTAGAGCTGCTTCCTGATCAAGGCAGCGTACCGGAGAGTCTTCCGTGATCCGCTGGATCTCTTGGGGAGAAAGCTGGTCCAATTGGTCGAGAGAGGCCTCAACAGGCCCGATCTGCTTGACGTGGCCTACCACTTCCATACCAAAGTAGCGGAGCAGCTTTTTGGCCACCGCTCCGCAGGCCACCCGAATGGTGGTTTCCCTGGCACTTGACCGTTCAAGAATGTTGCGCATATCCCGGTGAGCATATTTAACCGCCCCGTTCAGGTCGGCATGACCCGGTCTGGGACGGGTGACCCTTTTACGGCCGACATGGGCTTCATCCAAGGGTTCCACACTCATAATATTGCGCCAATGTTGCCAGTCTTTATTTTCTACAACCAGGCAGATCGGAGCGCCGGTTGTTTTACCGTCACGAACCCCTGCCTTAATCTGCACCTGATCTTTTTCAATCTGCATGCGCCGCCCTCGCCCGTAGCCTTTTTGGCGCCGGGCCAGTTCCCGATCAATATCCTCCTTCAAGAGGGGAAGATGGGCGGGAACCCCCTCAATAATAGCCGTCAACTGGGGGCCGTGAGATTCCCCGGCGGTTAAATATCTCATGTGGATAACCTCCTTACCCCTTTACTCCATTTAAGCGATAAAATAATAAAGTTTATTATATCTAATCTTCTAAAAAAAAGATAGATTAACAAGCATATTTCATGTTTTATATCTTGCGGTAAAAAAACGTATCTTCTGTTTCAAACTGATACTTTTCAGGATGAAAAATTTGCTCCGTACTGCCTACAAACAGAACCCCGCCCTGATTCAAAGCCTTGCTGAACTTCTGATATAAAAGGTCCTTGGCTTCATCGGTGAAGTAAATCATCACATTGCGGCACATGATCAGATCAAAGCCTGTCCCAAAAGGATCAGTTAGAAGGTTTTGCCTTTTAAACAACACCCTGTTTTTTATTTCGTCACTAAGATAATAAAGTCCATTCAACTGTCTAAAATAGGTTTTTAGATAGGGGGCCGGCACTTCCTTGACTGCCCGCGCTGGATAAATGCCCTGCCTGGCTTTGGACAGCGCCACCTCATCAATATCTGTGGCCAAAACCTGAAACTTTTTTGCTGGCATCATTTGATCCAAAAGCATCACCAGCGTATAAGGTTCTTCTCCGGTGGAACAGGCGGCACTCCACATTTTCAGCGGCCGGCCTTTCTGGAGCAAACGGGGCAAAATTTTCTGCTCCAACACACGCCAGCGGTTGGGATTGCGAAAGAATTCGGAAACGTTGATGGTTAAACGGTCCAGACAATCGTTTACCAGCTGGGGATCCTTTTCCATCGCTTTAAAAAAACGGGTAAAAGAATCAAACCCTTTTTTGTCCCGCAAGGTAGTTAAACGCCTCTTCATTTGGGGTTCCTTGTACAGGCTTAGATCGACGCCCGTTTTTTGCTTAAATTGTTTGACAAACCACTCAAAGTCCTTGTCTCCCACGCCATATCCCCTCTCACCCGGAAAGTGACAGATTGAAAAAAAGCCCTGTACAAGGGCTTGGACATAAAGTTTAGCTTCTACACGCTTATTTCTTATATCCATTTATTGATATCACGGGTGTACTCCAAAAGCTCTTCCGGCTTGAAAAACAGGTTGATTTCACGCTCAGCGCTTTCTTTAGAGTCAGAACCGTGAATCACGTTCATACTCACCTGGACGCCATAGTCGCCCCGAATCGTGCCAGGTGCCGCATCAGCAGGGTTGGTTTTGCCCATCATATCACGGGCGATTTGAATCACATTTTCCCCTTGCCATACCATGGCAAACACAGGACCTGAGGTAATAAAATCGACCAATTCACCAAAGAATGGTTTCTCTTTGTGTTCACTGTAATGCTGTTCAGCCAATTCCCGGGAGATGTGCATCAGCTTGGCACCAACCAATTGAAATCCCTTTCTTTCAAAGCGTTGTACAATCTCACCAATCAGTCCCCGTTGAACTCCGTCGGGCTTAACCATTAGGAAAGTTTTTTCTACAGCCATGTGCGTCAACTCCTATCTGTAAGTGTTGTACAAGGATGACTCAACCGGCTAAATTGTACCAAATGATACCGCTTTAAGCAATGACGTTTCCGAAGTTAATAAGTACGCTGCTCGATAAAATCGGTGATTTGGATAAACGTTTTCTTGCTGTATACCGACTGCAAGTCCTCCAGAGACCTTCTGGCTTTTTCCAAATAACGCTGGGCAATGGTTTTGGCCACATGAATACCGCCGCTCTGCTTAATGAGATTAATGATTTTGGGCATATCTGGTGAACCCGACTTAAACTCATTGATAATCGCGTCACGAATGGCAGGGTTTCTGAATGAGGCCAGAACAGGAAGCGTAATGTTGCCCTGTCTTAAATCACTCCCCGCTGGTTTGCCCAGTTGCTTTTCGCTTCCGGTGAAATCAAGGATGTCATCTGTAATTTGAAAAGCCATGCCAACATAATATCCGTAACGGTATAAGGCCCTCACGACCGGCTCCGGCGCATTACAGACCAGTCCGCCCAATTGACAACTGATGGCCATTAACAGGGCTGTTTTTCGTTTGATACGCATAAAATATGTTTTCAAAGACTGATTCCATTGATACAGGGCCTGTATTTGCTCGATTTCACCCACACACATATCCACAATGGCTTTGGACAAAATTTGATGAACCCGGGGATCGGACAACCGGGTGATGCGGGATAAAGCTTGGGCAAGGATAAAATCCCCAGTGTACATTGCCACGCGGTTATCCCACTTGGCTTTCACGGTTGGCTTTCCCCGTCTTGTTTCAGCATCATCGATCACATCATCATGGACCAAAGTCGCCATATGAATCAACTCAAGGGCTACGGCCACATGTTTTAAACGTTCAATATCATACACTCCGCTTTTGCCGCCGAGCAAAACAAAGATCGGCCGGATACGTTTACCCCCTGCTTTTAACAGATGGGAAGCTGCTTCCTCGATAAGGGGATAATGGCTGTCAATGGACCGAAATAATTCCTGTTCAATGACATGTATATCGTCTTTTAGTTCCTGATAAATATCCATTAAATTCATAATGCTGAATCCACCTTGTCTCATTCTGCTTGTTTGTCTGGATCACGATCTAGGTTTATACCCGATGTGCAGTGCAGCGACACCGCCGGTCAAAAGATAGATCTCCACCCTTTCCAGGCCTGCCGTTTCAAACATTCGGCCAAGTTCTTGGCTGTCCGGAAAATGTTTCAATGATTCTGGCAGCCAGCTGTATTGCTCATAACGGTTGGCAAATACTTTCCCCAAAAATGGCAACAGCCGGTTAAAATACAGGTAATAAAGCTGTTTAAACCCGGGCCAAACCGGTTTAGATAATTCCAGCGAGGCTACCACACCACCGGGTTTGACCACCCTGGTCATTTCCGTCAAAACTTGATGAATATCAGGAACATTGCGCAAGGCAAACCCTATTGTTGCATAATCGAACGTATGATCTTCATAAGGCAGGGACATGGCGTTACCATGTACCAGTTTAAGGTGATCATATTGCTTATCTGATTTCTTTTGTTTTGCGATCTCTAGCATTTTTTGGCTGAAATCCAGGCCAACAACGCGGCCTTCCCGGCCTGTTTTTTCGGCCAAGGCAATTGCCCAGTCCCCCGTGCCACAACACACGTCAATGGCGCTCTGTCCAGGCTGTACATTTAACTTTTTCATGGCAAATTTGCGCCAGGCCTTGTGCCTCCGAAAACTGAGCAATGTATTCATCATATCATACTTGTCGGCAATGCTTTCAAAGACTTGGTGGACAAACTGCTCCTTTGATTGTTTGTTCATGCTTTAATGCTCCTCTTCCCATTATGGCTCGATAACCAAATATGCTTGTTCAATCTTGTCCAGCCAAAGTGTAAGTTCCCCTTCTAATGTACGGTCTCCCAAGCGATCAATAAGCTCCTTTAACCGTTCCACATTGGATTCAAAAGTCTCATCAGGGGGGAATCCCTCTTCCACATGTGTGGAGAGGCAGACAAATCTCTCTAAAATTGCGTACCAAAGGTCTGGGGCATCAAACCAGTTTAAGACACTCTCAGGAATCCGGCGCTTAATTTGCCGTTTTAAACATAACACATCTTCTTGAGAAAGGAGGTCGTGCTCCATGTACAGACGGGTCTTGTCCTCATTAATGGTTTTAACCACGCCTGCCCATTTGTGAATCAATTCCACTTCTCCATGCTCGGCCAAATAATGATAGTAATGGCCACTAAAATGATCACCTGACAATATGGTCAGCTGTCTCTGTTTAAGTGAGTCGTCGGAGCTCACCTTCTGATTATCAACATTGTCGTGGCTGTCCAAACCCAGTTGGATTAACATCTGGGAAATGCAATAGTGTCTGCGTAACGCGGAGGAAATCCCGGTCTGATGCAGAAAAAGAAACAAAAAATGCAGCTGAAACAGGTTAATGTCAGGATAGCGGACATAGCGCTGAACGTAAGGGTGATATGCCCGCTGCTCAACTTCTTTGAGCATGGATTCCAATTCATCGCGATAAACTGAATCTCGTAAAATCATCTTATAGCCTCCACTTGATATGACACGCTTCCATTATTCAGTATCAGTATAACATAAATTTTTATTTCCTCCAGCCAGTTCCGTAGACCAAATGGGCAAACTGGTTTAAAAATTCTTCTGTTGGCACAGTTTGTTCTTCAGTTTTAGCCAACTCTGTCATAAGCGCTTCAGTCCGCTCACAACTGACAGCCAGAATCAAATCGGGCTCTGGGCTATTCTGGTCGAGAAAGCGCAAAAAGACCTGATCCATATTGCTGGTTTGGGTAAAGGCTGAGACAATCAGTTGCCAGGCATCCATGTAAACCGCATCATATTTCCGTTTGTCCGGGACATCCTCAGGCCAGACAAGATCGATAAATAATTCGTTATTCTTTATTTTAACCCGTTTGTATTCATAATTTAAAGGGATTTGTTTTAAAAAAGGGACGATAAGCATGTGATCCAGCTCAACGGGTTTGATGGCCTGGAAGACCGGCTGTCCCAGCGCTCTTTGTCCTGGATAAAGCGAGTCGATAGGCAGCCAGGCGTTTAATGCTGTTCCCAACCCCACAGACAGAAGCAAAGCGATGATTAATCCTCTGGCCACTTTCAATGTTATCCCTCCCTCACTAATATTTATTCCACTGCCACTGGTTAAAGAAGAAAAAAGCCGTCTCAACTGATGAGACAGCCACTTTCCATCAGATCTCTGGGAGGGATGATTGGACTTGCTTATTCATCTACATCTGTATGCAGTGTGCCGAAGCGGGACATAATGACCGCTTTGCCACGAATCTTAACAGCTGAAGTATGTTCGGTAAATTGGGCTAACATCACTTCACCTTTATCCAATTTTTCGGAGTGGTGAAAACGGGTATCCTTTCCTCTGGTTAAGCCAATGACGTTCACTCCGTTTTCTTTAGCCTTGATGATGAAAAAATCATGCATATGGTTCATGATGACTCCCCCATTCTTTCACTGTTATCCCTTGATCACCATCATCCCTTAATCAGGCTGAAAACTTCAGCGCGGGCTGCGGCATCATGTTCGAAACACCCACGCACAGCCGATGTCACCGTTTTGGCTCCGGGCTTCTTTACTCCTCTCATTGTCATGCACATATGCTCCGCTTCCACAACAACCACCACGCCATGGGGATCTAACTTCTCTACCATTGTATCGGCCACCATAGCAGTAATCCTTTCTTGCAGCTGGGGTCTTCTGGCTACGGCCTCGACAGCACGGGCCAATTTACTCAGCCCTGTCACTCTCCCTCCCTTTGGGATGTAGGCAACATGCGCCTTGCCAAAGAAAGGAACGAGATGATGTTCACACATCGAAAAAAAAGGAATGTCTTTAACTAACACCAATTCCTCATGATCTTCCCCGAAAATCACATCAAAATAGTGTCCGGGATCAGTGCGCATACCAGAAAACACTTCTTCGTACATACGGGCCACCCGCTTTGGTGTATCGACCAATCCCTCCCGGTCAGGATTCTCTCCTATTGCTTCTAAAATCATGCGCACCGCTTGTTCGATTTTCGCTTTATCCACTTCCTGCGGTTGGGCGGGAGAATCTATGTGAGCAAAGGTTTCTGTATCAGATTTTGCATCAGCTTTTGACATCGAAAGTGTCCTCCTTGATTCAACTCATTACAGAAAATATAGCATAATTATGTCCCATTAGCAAAACAAGAGTTGTGCATGGCACACAACTCTTGTTCTTGAACATGATGATAACTATGTAAAAACCTGCTTGTAAGTTCCTACTTGATACCTTCCTTTAATCCCTTACCGGGCTTAAAAGCAGGCACTTTGCTGGCAGCAATTTCAATTTCTTCACCTGTTTGAGGGTTGCGTCCTTTACGGGCGGCTCTTTGACGCACTTCGAAGTTTCCGAAACCAATAATTTGGACTTTTTCCCCTTTTTGCAACGCTTCAGTAATGGCGTCAAAAACGGCATCGACCGCTTTGGCCGCATCTTTTTTGGTCAGTTCAGCCAATTCAGCCACTCTGGCCACCAATTCCGTTTTATTCATTCCTGTCACCCCCTTTCACGAAGCTTGTCTTATTCTCCTTCATTACCGCATTTTATTGTTTTTATACGTGTTTGCACCTGATTTAAGAGCATTTATCTGGCTTTATGGTAATACAGGCCAAACAAAATTGCAAGAACGGTTTGGTTATTTTCTTTTGCCCAGCAAAAAAAGCCTCCACTAAAGGAAGCTCTTTGCAGATAGAATTATAGAATAATGGCAATTAATCCGCCAGATCCCTCGTTTATAATTCTTTCCAGTGTCTCTTTCAGTTTATAGCGGGCATTTTCTGGCATGCTGGCCAGCTTGGCGGAGATGCCTTCTCTGACAATAGAATGTAACGAACGACCAAATACATCAGACTGCCAAATGGCAAGCGGGTTATCTTCAAAGTCTTGCATCAAATAGCGGATTAACTCTTCACTCTGTTTTTCCGTGCCAATAATTGGTGCAAATTCTGACTCCACGTCCACCTTGATCATATGGATGGAGGGTGCTGTTGCTTTGAGACGGACCCCAAACCTTGAGCCTTGGCGGATGATTTCCGGCTCATCCAAAGTCATGTCTTCTAACTGCGGAGGGGCTATGCCGTAACCTGTCTGTTTCACCATTTTTAGTGCTTCAGCAATGTTGTCATATTCCCGCTTGGCTATGGCAAAATCCTGCATAAGTTCAAGGAGATGATCTTTGCCTCTGATCTCTACCCCAACAATCTCTTTTAGCACTTCATCATACAGTGAATCTGGGGCATTCAGGTCAATATCGGCCACTCCGGTGCCCATATCCATACCGGCCAGGGAAGCCTCGTCAATGAAATCAAATTCATTAAAATAGCCAATCACCCGGTCCACATCTCTCAAGCGGCGAATGTCTTTAACCGTATCTCTGACTGCTTCTTCATAATTCCTCCGCAACCAGTGGTCCTCTTTCAGGACCATCACCCAGCTCGGCAGATTAACATTCACTTCATGAACAGGGAATTCAAAGAGGACTTCGCGCATGACATTGGTAAAGTCACGCTCATCCATCTGCTCCACACTGGCGACCATGCACGGAATATCATATTTTTCAGCTAATTCATTACGCAGCGCTTCCGTTTCCGGACGATATGGCTGTGTGGAGTTGATCAGCAGAATGAATGGTTTGCCCACCTCTTTTAACTCATTAACTACACGCTCTTCGGCTTCTACATAATTTTCTCTGGGAATGTCGGCGATGGTTCCATCTGTGGTCACCACAACTCCTAACGTGGAGTGGTCTTGAATCACTTTGCGTGTCCCGATCTCAGCTGCTTCCTGAAATGGAATCGGTTCTTCATACCAGGGAGTATTCACCATGCGCGGTCCGTTTTCATCTTCATATCCCTTTGCCCCAGGTACCACATAGCCAACACAGTCAATCAAACGGACGTTAATCTTTAAACCTTCGTTAACTTGTATCTCCACTGCCTGGTTGGGAACAAATTTGGGCTCAGTGGTCATGATGGTCCGGCCAGCCGCACTTTGTGGCATTTCATCTTGGGTCCGGACCCGGTCCGATTCAGAGGCTATATTAGGAATGACGATCTGTTCCATAAACCGCTTGATAAAGGTTGACTTTCCTGTGCGAACGGCCCCTACGACTCCGATATAAATATCGCCCCCGGTTCGTTCCGCGATGTCCTTAAAAATGTCCACCTTTTCCACACGATCCCCTCCTGTTTGTTTCTAAAACCCTCTCTCATTCGCTACCTTGTACCTTGATTAGGACAGTATAAATATATGAGCGCCAACATTATTTATGACTAGATTTCGTTCCTTTTGCGACCCTAGTCAAGACAAGGCCTCTTTAAAATAAACATATGAACCCGGTATAAATTTATGCCGGTATTTTCGGTTATACATAAAAAAACTGTTGATCTTATGATCAACAGTCAGATTTGGGATTTATCGGTACCTTTGCCAGCTTTCAATAAACACCGGCTCTCCATCCCTTATCGTATAAGGAAACGAGTGTGCAGGCACAAAAGGAGAAATATCCGTCAGCACAAAGCGGATATCCTCCCCTTCTTCCAGCTGGTCTACATCCTCCCTGTTTTGTAAAGCCTGGTATAAATCAATGCGGTAGTCTATCCCAACCTGCCCCCTCTGATCAACAATAAGTGGCAAGAATTGTTGGGAATACGGGCTTTCCACTGTAGGAGGGCTTTTCAAGCCCAGCTGTTTATAGTCAAGGGTAAAATAGCCGCCTTCCAGCATTTGATCAACCGGCAAATAGGGATTGCGGCTCAAATAGTGATTTACCCGTCTCTGCAATTCAGCAACCTTCTGGGTTAACCTGAGATCGATCAGCTTCACTTCCGGATCTGTCTCCACATTGATCAGGACATAACGGTAATGGCCTCCCCCTTCAAATGAATTGGCGGGAGGTTCGCTCATATAACGGGGAATCAATTTGCTAAAGTCGATGACATATTTGTGGTAAATTGGAGTATCCGCTTCAGTGTTATAAATGGGAAGCACCCCAGTGTCTGCCCGGAACTGGTCTACACTTTGTTGCACAGCCTCTATTTGTACCGGATGGGGAGGTGCATTTTTTAGTTTGTGTTCATAGGGATACATGCAACCGCTGAGCAGTAAGACAAACAGCAGGAGAAGCATGTGTTTGGCCTTCATCACAATCCCTCCCTGGCACATGCGTCAAATGGAGAAAATGACAACCACAATCATTAACAAGGATAAGCCCAGTAACAGATAAGCGAATACGGACAGCAGGAATTTAAAAAAGCCTTTTAACTTTTTGCGCGCGGTCAAGATAGAAATATTGGCGATAAACATGGTAATCATGGCCAAGAGGGCAATCAGCATTTTTGTTAACGGATCCATCTTGTCAGGCTCACTCCTTTATCCCACCACGTCATTATACCATACACAGGGGATGAACAGAACAAGTTGAATAGACATATGCTGCTATATACGTATGCTATATGCATGCTTATCCAGCCGATCCCAGTCAAGGAGATGAGTGTCTTGTCCAATCAGCGTCATTTTCAGCGTAACCAAACACCCGCCTCCCAGCAGTGGGCCCCTTCTCAAACGAGATCATTCCCTGATTTTTCCAACCAAATGCATCAAACCCTGGTTGAGTTAGAGCAGGCCATGAAAAATGTACACGATGCTGTTCAGCTCCTGCATCAGAGCGGCATCCTGCCGCTATCTTCTCCCGGATCAAGCCAAAACCTGCTGGCCCAGCTGGCACAAGGGCTGAAACAAATTGATGTGCAACAAATCACGTCCTTGCTCCAATCTCCGTTTATCCAGCGCATATTAACCGATCCGGACTTTTATCAGCTCTTTGTCCCTGACACAGGAAAAACACCTGGGACCCAGCCTAAATTCTATCCGCAATCAGACGATGAAAAGCAAAACTAAAACCCCCGGCCAGCTATGATGGATCTTTCTGGGTTCCCCAATCAGGGGCCAAAGCCGGCAGGGGGCGTTCTGTTTATGGGGTTTCTTCAGGTGGATATGGAGCAGGTGTTGGCTTCACCCCAAAACGGGAATAAGTGTCATCGATATAATCGCGAATCTCAGTTAAGGAGTAACCTTGTTCAATTCCTTGTTGCACATCCAGTGCAATCTCAATGCAAATCCCTCATCCAGCACCATGACTGTCATAAACAATGATTTCCTCTGTACTTTTTTCTTCATCTATAAAACAGTTCAAATTGCTCTGGTGGTTATAAGGTTCCACGTCACATCCGCAATAACAGGGGATATACTTCAAAACATCTCTTGCTTCAGTAGCAAAAGCGTAGGCATGGGGAGCGTTGGGATACTGCCCGAAGACAAACTCGGGAAACTCATAAGTCTTGCCATCCAATTCAAAGGTGTGTGTGTCCGGCTTGTCTTGACAGCCGGTGAAGAGCATTAAGCTGACAAAAACTATCATGATCATACCTGCTTTGTAAAGTTTGGCAGCCATATCTATACCTCTTTCAGTCATATTTCCAGCTGTAGGTGCTGTTCACAAGGTCATTGTATTAGACTTATAAGGACATTGTATTAGAATGGAAAAGAAACGGCAAGCGTGTTCAAAAAATCGTAAGAAAATAAGGCTGCCCCGAGGGGTGGCAGCACCCTCTGGGGACAGCCCTTCACAAAGATCTCGCCTGTTAACACATTTTCCTTGTTACAGTTTACAGCCCACATTTCAACTGGGCACCGCAGTGATTGCACGTGTTGCAGCCGCCAATCTCTTCTACCGTTCCTTCGCGGCAAATGGGACATATCTCACCAATTTCAGCTCCATAGGTCACCTTGGTGGCTTTGACATCGGGAATGGTTTCGACCACATATTGCTTTTTGCTTTCTGCTTTTTCCCATTCTTCCAGAAGGGATTGATTGTCTTCAAAGGTCTGGTCTTCAGGCGTTAAGCTGAGCACTTGCGCGTCACGGGATCCGTCCACATAGACAGTTCCCCCTTTGGCTCCCCCTTTATGCAACCGCTCGTAAATGGTTTGCACCTGTTGAACCGTGTATCCTTTTGGCGCATTGACTGTTTTGCTTAAGGAACTGTCCACCCAGCGTTGAATGACACACTGTACATCCGCATGCTGTTCTGGTGTCAAGTCCATGGCTGAGACAAACCATTCAGGCAGGTTATCAGGGTCAGCCTCAGGATGCTCGTTGAGATATTCTTGGACGATGTCAGCCTTCACTTCAATAAATTTGCCCAGCCGTCCCGAACGGTAATAAGTGAAGGAGTAGTAAGGCTCCAAACCTGTACTTACCCCGACCATCGTTCCTGTTGAACCTGTGGGGGCAACCGTTAGCAAATGGGAATTGCGGATCCCGTATTTGAGGATATCCTGGCGGATATGTTCGGGCATCCGTTTCATGTAGCCGGTGTTAATGAAGGCTTCCCTCAGCTTCCGGGTTTCTTCTTCAGTTTTACCGACCAAATAGGGGAAACTTCCCTTCTCTTTGGCCAGTTCAATGGATGTTTCATAAGCCGTGACGGCAATTGTTTCAAAAATTTTATCAACGATGCGGTTCCCTTCTTCAGACCCGTACACTTTTTCCATGTAAATCAAGGCGTCATGAAGCCCCATCACTCCCATGCCGATGCGCCGCTCTCCTTTAGCTTGCTTCGTGTTCTCCTCCAGGAAATAGGGAGTGGCGTCAATCACATTATCTTGCATGCGCACACCAATGCGGACCGTTTTCTTCAATTTTTCGTAATTAAATTGTTTGGTCTTTTTGTCCACCATTTGGGCCAAATTAATGGCAGCCAGGTTGCATACACTGTACGGTGCAAGGGGCTGTTCCCCACAGGGATTAGTAGCCACCACTTTCTGGCCATAGGCCTTGGCGTTGGTCATCTCATTGGCATTATCGATAAAAAAGATACCCGGCTCGCCCGAATAGGTGGCGCAGATGTTGATCAGCTTCCACAGTTCTCTTGCTTTAATCCGCTGATAGACACGGGTTTTGTAGCCCCGGGCTTCCCATTCTCTGACATCCCCCATTTTGTGCCATTCCCGATTGTAAATCTCCATCTCTTCGTCAGTCATGTTTTCAATGTCCGGAAAGCGCAACTCATACTCTTCATCCTTCTCCACGGCCTCCATAAACTCTTTGGTCAGGCAAACGGAGATGTTAGCCCCGGTGAGGAAGTCGGGTTGATGCACTTCATAAACACCGCCGTCAGCAAGTTTTTGTTCCACTTCTTCAATAATTTCCCGACTGAACGGAGATTCCTCCGCTTCCCTGTGAATAGCCAGGATCTTTTCATACATTTCCACTTCTGTCGGTTTAAGTGGGGTAAATTTCAATTTTTCTTTGGCTGCTTTTTTGATGCGCGGATCCTCAGCCTTTTCTATGATAAAGCGCAACACCCGCGGGTTTTGCATTTTGGAGACAATAAATTCAATAATATCAGGATGCCAGTCAGCCAGCATAATCATTTGGGCTCCCCGCCGGCTTCCCCCCTGCTCGACCAGATGGGTGAGCTTGGCAATATCATCCAGCCAGGACACAGAGCCGCTCGATTTACCGTTCACTCCTTTACATAAAGCACCCCTTGGCCGCAAGGTGGAGCCGTTGGTACCCACTCCACCGCCACGGCTCATAATTTCCATCACTTTTTTGCGATGGTCGGCAATGCCTCCGCGGGAATCATGGGGAAAAGGCATCACATAACAATTAAACAAGGTGACGTCAATATTTGCTCCGGCTCCATAGAGGACCCGTCCAGCCGGAACAAAATTCATATTGACCAGTTCCTCATAAAATTCACGATAACACTTCTCTCTCTTGGCCGGGTCTGTTTCAACAGCAGAAAGTCCTGTCGCCACACGTTTGGCGATCTGCTCATAATAAATTTCCAGCGGTTTTTCCACCAGATCAAGGGAGACCTCTATAATGCCGGTTTCCATGGCTTGCGGATCTTCCAGCACACCGCGGAACGATTCATCCACGCATACTTTAGCTGTCCCTTTCTCCCGGTCAAAATCCAGGACAAACCCGTACCCCCGGGCTGGAAACTTGGGATCCTCTTTGACCGTTAAAACAACAAAATCGCCTTTTTTCAGGGTGCGTTTTTCAATATCTTTAAAGGCATACCGGTCGAGCATCACAAGTCTGGATACCCCTTTTAAGGCACGGTGCATATCGGGGGTAACCGGATGAACCTGGGGAAACTGTTTGATATCCTCGTTCAACCGGTCAATATTGATCTGCATCTTTTCCCCTTGTGCCGTTGTGACTAGCGTGGTACTCATGAACAAGCCTCCTTTAATGTAAACAGATCGGAATAAATCAGTTGACTTTGGCATATCATTAGTAAATTATGTATAAATTCGTGTTGTATCATTACATTACCATAGTTTGACCCAAAACACAATATATTGTGTACTCTTTTTTTATTCAATACTATATATTGATGTGTGGATCATAAATTGTCTGTTTCGTCCACTCCTGAAATGATTCATTTTGGCTTCTTTAAGTCCCCTTTAGTCTGCCAATCTCCATTATGCTTCAATTTTCACATGATTTTATGCCTTGCATTTTTAAACTTTTTTATCCTGTGAGTGAATTGAGCGAATGACGGTTTTCAATTTTTAAGCGATTGTGTAAAATAGACCATAACGGATAGGAGGGGTAAAAGTGAAACAAACGGACATTATTTTACTAAACGAATCATATGTCCCCCGCCAAGAAGCTAAAATTGATATTGAAGACAGGGGATATCAGTTTGGCGACGGCATCTATGAAGTGATCCGTGTTTACGGAGGACGAGTGTTTCTGCTTAGTGAACATCTTCAACGGTTGAAGCGGAGTGCCGATGAAATTCAACTTGCACTCCCCTTGTCACTGGATGAACTAAAACAGCGTCTGCTTGAGCTGACCGACCGCACCAAACTGGATGAAGGGATCATCTACGTGCAACTGACCAGGGGGGTGGCCCCGCGCTATCACGGTTTCCCTGACCCAGCGGTCAAAGCGCAGCTTGTGGCCTACACCAAACCGATGGATCGTCCACTCACCCAGCAGCAGCAAGGCGTAAAAGCTGTCCTTGTGAATGACATCCGCTGGTTGCGGTGTGACATTAAAACAGTTAATTTGCTGCCAAATGTGCTGGCTAAACAAAAAGCCACGGAGAACGGGGCATTTGAAGCAATCCAACACCGGAACGGAACAGTGACAGAGGGTAGCTCCTCCAATGTATTTATGGTTAAAAAGGGGGTATTACATACCCACCCGCCAAACAACCTGATCTTAAACGGCATTACCCGCCAATATGTCATCCAGTTGTGCTCAGAACTAAATCTTAGGGTACACGAACAAACGTTCTCTGTCAATGATTTGTTACAAGCGGATGAGGTATTTATTACCAGTACCACAAGTGAGATTATCCCGGTGATCCAGATTGACAAGGACACCATCGGAGAGGGGAGGCCGGGACCCATCACCCAACAGCTTCAACAGGCTTTTGACCAAAGAATAGCCGAGTTAAAAACAAAAATAGTAAGGTAGGCTGATCAGCCTACCTTACTGTTTTTGGTACGCCCGGCATGGGTGCGTGACTATAGGGTGAAAGTCCCGAACAGGGGCTCATCAAGCGCCTACCGTTAGCTGAAAGCAAGGGTGTCCGCCGTGAGGCGGAATCTGGTGTTGCCGGAGGCAAACACTCGACCTGAGGTACACGAACCCAATTTGAGGCTGTCACAATCGGATGAGTCTGCCAAACAAGACGAAGTCCAAAGCCGCCAAGGGTTGTGGCAGTATATTGGGCAGGTACATGAGTGGAAAGTCCGTGCTCTTATCCGGGGAGGCCTGTACGGCACGCCATCTGAAGATGGTAACCAAAACCGAAAGGTTTTGCTGAACGTACAGGGGTCAGCAAGACAAAAATACCTGAGTAAGGGACGCCTGAAAAGGGAAGGACCGAACGTCAATTCAGGGATGAATCAGACTCTTTCGAGACGCAATGCGCTGAAGCAGAATTCCTGACGGAACTCTTCCAAGGAAAGATGGGTGAAGCCCGGAGGGCCTTGGAATGAGGGTTGAGCATTGCCCGGCAAGACCTGACACCTCATCCCGCGAAAGGAGNTTGAGCATTGCCCGGCAAGACCTGACACCTCATCCCGCGAAAGGAGAAATATCTCGATGGCTTTGTTGGAGAACATCTTATCATGGTCAAATCTAACCAAAGCACTCAAACGTGTGGAGGCTAACAAAGGCGCTCCCGGCATCGACGAGGTTTCAACTGAACACCTCCGAGATTATCTCCGGGAGCACTGGCCAGGCATTAAACAAAAGCTGCTGGAGGGGACCTACCAGCCAGCACCTGTCCGAAGGGTCGAAATCCAGAAACCCAACGGAGGCATCCGGTTATTAGGCATTCCCATCGTGATGGACCGGTTGATCCAACAGGCCATTCACCAAGTACTTACCCCTATTTTTGACCCCCACTTCTCAAGACACAGCTATGGGTTTCGTCCTGGGCGTCGGGCTCACGAGGCGGTAAGACAAGCTCAAAGCTACATCCAAGCAGGCTACCGATATGTGGTAGACATGGACCTGGAGAAATTCTTTGACCGGGTGAATCATGACATTTTGATGAGCCGGGTGGCCCGACGAGTCAAAGACAAACGGGTGCTCAAACTGATCCGGGCCCACAGACCGCCGGGTTCATGTTGGACGGTTTCCACGTTCGTACAGAGGAAGGAACGCCACAAGGAGGAGCGATTCTGGGAGTATGCCCCGATTACTTTATCGCTTTAAATTAGGAAAGCAAACTTCTTCTAAGTGTAAGATGTCTTCTTTTTGTCCTTAGGTTCATTACCTAATTTTGCAAAAGGCTCATTTAAAAGACTTTTACACAAAATACTTTACGTCATCCTCATAGCATACGGGAAAGTAGACAATCAAGGGTGAGGAGTTAAGAACATAGGGAAAGGGGGAATGAATTATGAAGCATGATTTTATTATAGCTGGGGGTGGTATCGCCGGGTTGACAGCTGCCATTGCCTTACAAAAGGAAGGATATGATGTTAAAGTTTTTGAACGTGCCCAGGAGCTGAAAGAAGTTGGAGCGGGACTAGGGTTGGGCGCGAATGCTTGGAAAGGATTAACCTATCTGGGGGTAACCGATGAACTTCGTCAGAAATGTCATGTTATCAAGCGTACCCAATTCCTTGATCCAAACGGTCAATTGCTGAGTAAACTGAATATGGAACGGCTTAACAAAAAGTATGGTGTCGCTTATTTTACAGTTCATCGAGCCCAATTACAACAATCCCTTCTCCAGCACATTGTACCGGGTACCCTTGAACTGGGAGCAAAAGTGGTACATGTTAAACAAAATGAAACTGGCGTTAAAGTATCCTTAGAAAATGGTGGCACGGTAGAGGGAAAGGCATTGATTGCAGCCGACGGTATCCATTCCATTGTACGGAAAATCTATCTTCCCAATATGGCGCCGCGCTATGCCGGTTACACCTGTTGGCGTGCTGTGGTCAAGGTGTCTGAAGATAAGTATAGAGCAGGTGTATTTGATAATTTAAAATTGAGCCACTTTTGAAGGGTTCGATCACATAAAAAATGAGCCACCTGATTTCCAATTTTCATTACCTCCCTTATGATTGAAAGTGCTTAAACTTTTCATCAGAGGGAG
>NZ_BMKZ01000018.1 GCF_014644735.1 Caldalkalibacillus thermarum
TTTGTGTACAATTCATCTGAAGTCCTCCTTGGTATGGTGAGTGATGTGGTTGACACCCCTGCATCATACCAAGAGGGCTTTTTTTGATCAAGTCCCCGGAAAAGCTCCTAACGGGAATGCTCCTTTAAGAAATTTGGCTCTCCTCCGCTTGGGCCCGATAAGAGATTTGATTTAAGATCATGGCCGTCTGCTTGTCGATATACTCTTCCAGGGTGAAGTTTTTAGCCAAAGCCCAGCGCCGGAAGACCCACATTTCGCCCAGAACCATAATATTATGGGCCATCAGTTTCACATCTTTGGGATCCATGGCAATGCTGCCGTCTTCAATCCCCTTTTTCAACACCTGTTCAAAAATAGAGGTGATCTCCTCTTCCCTTTTCAACACATACCGCAATGTGTCTGCCGGCAAAGACTTGGCTTCCTGATAGATAATCAATATCTGGTCTTGCATGTGATCCATGATCTCAAACAGCCGCCGGATGGCCTGCACCAGCGACTCACGGCCCGTTGCTTGCTCTTTCAGCACAGGCAAGAGCCGGTCCTCCAATTCCTGATGGATGGCATCGCAGACCAGATACAGCACATCTTCTTTGGACTGGATATATTCATACAGCGTGCCAATGCTGAAACCCGCCTTGGAGGCAATTTCCCGTGTGGTCGTTTTGTGAAACCCTTTTTCCGTAAACAGGGACACAGCAGCTGCAATCATTTGTTCCCGCCGCTTTTGAATCAACCGCTGGTCTTTCACCAGCGTCGGGATTTTCTTTCTAGGGTGTGTCACACCCAGCTCACCACCCTTTACCAAACTTGTTTGTTTAAATGCGCCTTGGCCCCGGTCCGGGACAAGGGTCTGGTTTAACCGTCCAGTGTTGTGTGGTCTGGCTCCTTTAGTTTAAGCCAGGCGCTGAACAATTCCTCCGCAGCCGTATAGGGATCTTTCTGCCCAGCGGCAATCTCCTCTTTGGCGCGCAGGAATTCCGGCGCTTGCTGTTTGGCCTTGATAAAAACCTGCCACTGGTGCTTGAGCACATCCAGCATCTCTGCCACAGCCCGCAAGTTCTGCCGCCGCTGGCCTTCACCGGAACGCTCCAGATAGCGGCGATGGTCTGCCAAGGTCTGCCACAGTTCAGCAATGCCTTCTTTTTTGGTGCTGACGGTTTTCACAATCGGCGGACGCCAGGGGGCATCATGTTTGACCAAATCCAGCATGTGCTCAATTTCCGCTTTCATTTTCTCAGCTCCAGGCAAATCAGCTTTATTAATCACGTACAGGTCAGCAATTTCCATAATCCCTGCTTTAAAAGCCTGCACCACATCGCCAGCGCCGGGGTTGAGCACCAAAGCCACCGAGTCCGCCGCATGCATGATATCCAGTTCCGATTGTCCAACCCCAACCGTTTCAATGATAATGACATCCTTGCCAAAGGCAGCGATTAAACGGACCGCTTCTTTGGTGGCTCTGGCTAGCCCCCCGAGACTGCCCCGGGTGCCCATGCTGCGGATATACACGCCGGGGTCGGTATAATGGGGGGACATGCGTACCCTGTCCCCCAAAATGGCCCCGCCAGTGAAAGGGCTTGTGGGGTCCACCGCCACAATGCCCACCGTTAAGTTTTGGCGGCGCAAAAAGGCAACCAGTTCGCTGACGAGGGAACTTTTGCCTGCTCCGGGCGGTCCCGTGATCCCGATAATATAGCTCTGCCTTTGATAGGCATGCACATCTTTCAACAGGGCCAGGCGGTCAGGATGCTGGTCTTCTACGTAAGATATGGCTCTGGCCAAAGCTCTGACATCTTTTTGTATAATCCGTTCGGCTAAGGGATGCATCCAATCACCACATTCCGGCTTAATCTTTGAGCAGGTATCTGGAAATGACCAGGCGCTGGATCTCGTTGGTGCCTTCATAGATTTGCGTAATTTTGGCGTCGCGCATGAACCGTTCCACGGGATATTCTTTGGTGTAGCCATAGCCGCCAAACACTTGCACAGCATTGGTTGTCACTTCCATGGCGATGTCACCAGCAAATAATTTGGACATGGCCGATTTTAGGCCGTAGGGCAGGCCTTCACTTTCCGCCCAAGCCGCCTGATAAGTGAGCAAACGGGCGGCTTCAACCTTAGTGGCCATATCAGCCAGCATAAACTGGATGCCCTGCTGCTCTGCGATAGGCTTGCCAAACTGCTTCCGTTCCTTCGCATAAGCAATAGCGTGGTCAAGGGCCCCCTGGGCAATGCCTACGGCCTGGGCCGCAATGCCGTTACGCCCCCCGTCCAGGGTCATCATGGCAATTTTAAAACCCTCTCCTTCTTCACCCAGGCGGTTTTCCACAGGCACTTTGACATTGTCAAAAATAATTTCCAGAGTGGGGGAAGAGCGAATGCCCAGTTTGCTTTCCTTCTTGCCGAAGCGGAAGCCTTCCATCCCCTTTTCCAGAATAAAGGCCGTCACACCTTTATGTTTTTTCTCCGGGTCGGTTAAAGCAAAGACCACATAGATTTCCGCTTCGCCACCATTGGTGATAAAAATTTTATTCCCGTTGAGGATATAGTAATCCCCTTCCCGTTTGGCGGTGCTTTTCATGGCTGCCGCATCAGATCCGGATCCCGGCTCAGTCAAGCCGTAAGCCCCCAGCTTGGTGCCTTGGGCCAGCGGTTTTAAAAAGCGCTGTTTCTGCTCTTCAGTGCCAAATTTGTAGATAGGCCAGCTGGCCAGGGAGACATGGGCAGACAAGGTCACACCCGTTGAGGCGCAGACCCGGGACAATTCTTCCACGGCGATGACATAACTCAAATAATCAGAGCCGATGCCCCCGTACTTTTCATCCCAAGGGATGCCGGTTAAGCCAAGCTCGGCCATTTTGTCAAAAATCTCCCGGTCAAAGCGCTCTTCTTCATCCCGTTCGGCCGCTGTCGGCGCCACTTCGTTTTCAGCGAAGTCGCGCACCATTTTGCGGATCATCTCATGCTCTTCCGACAATTTAAAATTCATGATTTTTTCCTCCCCTTTCGCTCCATGTCAAGCCAAGAGATGTTTGGCAATCACCAAGCGCTGGATCTGGTTTGTCCCTTCATAGATTTGGGTCACCTTGGCATCGCGGAACAGGCGTTCCACAGGATATTCCTTGGTGTAACCATAGCCGCCAAAGACCTGAACCGCTTCCGTGGTCACCTTCATGGCCGTATCCGAGGCAAACAGTTTGGCCATGGAGGATTCCCGTCCGCAGCGCTGCCCTTCCTGGTGCAGCTGGGCGGCGCGGTAGGTGAGCAGTTTGGCTGCTTCCACCTCTGTGGCCATGTCGGCCAGTTTAAACGCAATGGCTTGCTGCTGGCCGATCGGTTTGCCAAATTGCTTCCGCTCTTCAGCATAGCCTTTGGCCAGCTCCAGCGCCGCTTCGGCGATCCCCAGACTTTGGGCGGCAATGCCGATGCGCCCCCCATCCAGATTAGCCATGGCGATGGTGTAGCCCATGCCTTCCTCACCCAGTCTGTTAGAGGCAGGCACCCTGGCTTGTTCAAAAATCAGCTCGGTTGTGCTGGAGCCTTGTAAACCCATTTTTTTCTCCTTTTTGCCGATGACGAGTCCCGGCGTATCTTTTTCCACGATAAACGCAGTAATGCCTTTTTTGCCTTTTTCCGGGTCGGTGACCGCAAAGGTCATGTACACATCCGCCTCACCCCCGTTGGTGATAAACACCTTGCGGCCGTCCAGCACATAATAGCCCCCTTCCTTGACGGCCCGGGTGCGGATACTCCCTGCGTCAGAACCCGCGTGGGGTTCCGTTAAGGCAAAAGCAGCCAGATATTGGCCTGAGGCCAGCTTGGGGATATAATGCTGTTTCTGCTCCTCTGTCCCGAAATACAGGATGGGATTGGTCCCCAGTGAGGTGTGCACAGAAAGAATCACCCCGATGGTGGCGGACACCTTGGACAGTTCATGGATGGCAATAATGTAGGAGATGAAATCGGCGCCGCTTCCGCCCCATTTTTCTGGAATGGGGATCCCCATCAGCCCCAGTTCGCCCATTTTGGTGATGATCTGGCGCGGAAACTCATCGGTCCGGTCCATGTGCTCCACGATGGGAGCAATCTCTTCCTGGGCAAATTCACGCACCATGCGGCGCATCATCTCTTGTTCTTCTGTAAAACGCAAATTCATCATTGTCTCCCCCATGGTTGATGTGTCCAGCGGTTCTCACCACTCATGCCGTGTTCTCTTTCTGATGTTCAGGTCCCGCTTAGAAGGGGTGTTATTGCTGGTCATAGCGGTAAAAGCCGCGCCCTGTTTTCCGGCCGAGCCAGCCGGCTTTCACATACTTGCGCAATAAGGGGCAAGGCCGGTATTTATCGTCGCCAAAGCCCTCATGCAGGGTTTCCATAATGTATAAGCAGGTATCCAAACCGATAAAGTCAGCCAGCTCAAGCGGTCCCATGGGATGGTTCATGCCCAGTTTCATCACCTGGTCGACATCTTCCGGACTGGCCACCCCTTCATACACCGTGTAAATCGCTTCGTTAATCATGGGCATCAGGACACGGTTGGAGACAAACCCCGGGAAGTCGTTCACTTCCACCGGCGTTTTTTCCAGCTTGAGCGCCAGATCATACACGGCCTGATACACTTCATCACTGGTCGCCAAACCCCGGATAATTTCTACCAGCTTCATGACCGGCACCGGATTCATAAAGTGCATGCCGATCACTTTTTCCGGCCGTTTGGTGACAGCGGCAATCTCTGTAATGGGCAAGGAAGAGGTGTTGGTGGCCAAAATGGCATGCTCCGGCGTGGTATCATCCAAACGGGTGAAAATATTTTTCTTTACCTCCATGTCCTCCACTGCTGCTTCAATCACCATGTCCACATCTTTTCCAGCGGCCACATCCGTTGTCAGCTCAATCCTGTGCAGAATCGCTTCTTTTTCCCCGGCAGACATGCGGCCTTTTTGCACTTGACGGTCCAGGTTGTGGCGGATGCGGGAGAGACCCCGGTTCAGAAAATCATCTGTCAAATCTTGCAAAAGCACATTGATTCCTGCTTGAGCCACCACCTGGGCAATCCCGGAGCCCATTTGGCCGGCTCCGATCACCATAATCTTTTTCAGCTCCATGTTCAAACCTCCCATCATCCAGTCCGTGATGATTTCCTTATGTTAAAATTCTTCATCCACTTTGATCAGAATGGCATCTCCCTGTGCTGCTCCGCTGCAAATGGCCGCAATGCCCAGCCCTCCTCCACGGCGCCGGAGGGCATAGATGAGCGTCGTCAAGATCCGTGCACCACTGGCCCCAATGGGATGTCCTAAAGCAATGGCGCCGCCGTGGACATTCACTTTGTCCTCATCCCAGCCTAAGATTTTACCGCTGGTCAGCACCACGGCAGCAAACGCTTCATTCACTTCCAAGAGGTCAATCTGCTCCAAGCGGTAACCTGTCTTCGCCAACAGCTTTTGGATCGCCAGGGCCGGGGTGCGGGCAATATACGGTGCCTGATCAGCCACTGCCGCATGCCCCAGGATGGTGGCCAAAGGACGCCTGCCTTCCTGTTTAGCCCGTGCCAGAGACATAAGCAGCAGGGAACTGGCCCCGTCATTCACGCCGGGCGCATTGCCTGCTGTAATGGTTCCGTCAGAGGTGAACACGGGCGGCAGCTTGGCCAAGGCTTCCAAGCTGGTATCCTTGCGCGGTGCTTCGTCTGTATCAACCACTCTCGGCTCCTTCTTGCGCTCTTGGACCGTAACCGGCACAATCTCCTCTCTAAACCAGCCTTTTTCTGTCGCTTCTACAGCGCGGCGATGGCTGCGCAAAGCCCATTCATCCTGCGCTTGGCGGTCTATGCCATACTCAGCGGCCACATTGCTGCCGTGGACAGCCATATGCACGTGATCAAAGGGGCAGGTTAAGCCGTCATGTACCATCAGATCGACCGCAGCTTGATCACCCATCCGGTATCCCCAGCGGGCCTTGGGCAAGATGTAGGGGGCCTGGCTCATGCTCTCCATTCCCCCGGCCAAAATCACCTCCGCATCCCCAGCACGGATCATTTGGTCAGCCAGTGTGACCGCCCTTAAGCCTGAAGCACAGACCTTGTTGATCGTTTCGCTCTCTACCTCCCAGGGCAGTCCCGCTTTTCTGGCCGCCTGGCGGGAAGGAATCTGCCCTGCTCCTCCTTGGAGCACCATGCCCATGATCACGTGGTCAACCTTTTCAGGGGCCCATTCTGCCCGTGACAATGTTTCTTTCAGGCTGACCGCTCCCAGTTCCACAGCAGGGACTGTCCTGAAAACGCCTCCAAATTTGCCGATGGGGGTGCGGGACGCACTGACAATCACTGTGGACGGCATGTCAAGTTCCTCCTCTTCATTTAAAGTAAGCATTCCAGACTGCCGTTCTAGACTGAACGCTCATTCAGTTTCGCTTCAGTGACCGATACCCGATGCCTGGCCGGCATCGGGTTAACGGTCAATACTGTATGGTGCACTGTTTGTCCTGACCGAGCGTTTTTCTGCTTATGTTTTTCTTGCTTATATTCAAAAGTTTTAATGAACGACAGATTGCTCCGTTTCCAGCGCTTCGGCCACAATCTCTGCAATGTCCTTGGTCGCGATGGAATCTTCCACTTCCAGCATCTTGGTGCCGTCCGACATCATGGTCAGGCAATACGGACAGGCACTGGAGATGGTATCCGGTTTAACAGCCAAGGCTTGCTCTGTGCGGGCCAGGTTGACCCGTTTGCCCTGGTCTTCTTCCAGCCACATCATGCCGCCACCGGCACCGCAGCACATACCTAAGTCCCGGTTGCGTTCCATTTCCACCAGTTCCACACCGGGGATGGCTTTTAAGATTTCCCGGGGGATGTCATAGATACCGTTGTACCGGCCCAGATAGCAGGAGTCATGGTAAGTGATGCGCTGGTTGATCTCCTTGCCCAGTTTGAGACGCCCTTCCTTGATCAGCTGGTATATCAGTTCGGTATGGTGGATCACTTCCGCCTCAAGCCCAAAGTCCGGGTATTCGTTTTTCAAAATGTTGTAAGTATGCGGACAAGTGGTGACAATTTTTTTCACGTTGTATTTTTCAAAGGTGGCGATGTTCTCCAGGCACAGCTGCTGGAACAGGTATTCATTGCCCATGCGGCGCGGCGTGTCCCCGGAGTTTTTCTCCTCGTTGCCCAGGATGGCAAATTTGACTCCGGCAGTGTTTAAGATTTTGGCAAAGGCTTGGGCCACTTTTTTGTTGCGGTTGTCGAAGCTGGCCATGGAGCCCACAAACCACAGGTATTCAAACTCATCCACTTCTTTAACGGTGGGCACGTTGATGTCGTCCCGTTCGTCCCGCCAGTTGATGCGTTCCTTGCGGTTTAAGCCCCAGGGGTTGCTTTGGCGCTCAATGTTGTTGAAGACACGGGTGGCCTCAGCCGGCATCTCACCCTGGGTCAGGACTAGATAGCGGCGCATGTCGACGATTTTGTCCACATGTTCGTTACCTACAGGACAGATTTCTTCGCAGTTGCGGCAGGTGGTACAGGCCCACAGTTCGGTTTCGGTCATCACGTCACCAATCATTTGCTTGTCATAGTTGACATGTGTCAGTTTGGCTTCTGCGGCAGCAGCCGCTTCATTTTCCCCGGACTGGATGCTGGCGGTGGCCAGTGCCAGCTGGTTGGCGGTGGTGCCCTTGAAGGCAAAGGCCGGCATCCACGGCGTGCGGGAGGTGATGGCCGCCCCCTTTTCCGTCAGGTGGTCGCGCAGTTTGACGATCATGTCCATGGGACTGAGCATTTTACCGGTGCCTGCCGCCGGACAAACGTTGGTGCAGCGGCCGCATTCCACGCAGGCATACAGATCCATCAGCTGCTTCTGGGTAAAGTTTTCAATCCTGCCCACGCCAAATTCTTCGGCTGTCTCATCTTCAAAGTCAATGGGCTGCAGTTTGCCTGGCGGATCCATGCGCTTTAAGAAAATGTTGACCGGCGCCATGATCAGGTGGAAGTGCTTGGACTGGGGCACATAGATTAAGAAGGCAAACAGCACCAGGTTGTGGGCCCACCAGAAGAGGTAAAACAAGGCCTTCGCTGCCCCGTCCGACAAACCGGTTAAGCCACTGGCCAGGACAGAGGTAATGGGATGGGCCAGGGTATAGCCGGCCAGATCCCCTGCCTTGAGCATGATGACGGCTTCCATGGTTAAGGACAAGAGCACGGTCAGCATCAGGGTGAACAGAAAGATGATCACCAGGCTGGCTTTAAAGTTGCGCTTCAGCCGCGGCAGTTTCTCAATAAAGCGGCGGTAGAAGGCATAGCCGGCCGCCAGAATGATCAACAGCACGGTGATCTCCTGCATAAAGACAAAGGCCCCGTAAGCGCTGCCAAAAACAAGCTCTTTTAACCAGTACGGGTTACCGCTTAAACCCTTGCCGATCAGGTCGATGGCCCCGAACTGGAGAATGATAAAGCCGTAAAACATCACAAAGTGCATCAGGCCGCTCTTTTTATCCTTAAACAGTTTGGAGTGGCCAAACACTTGCACCAAGATCTCGTTCAGCCGTTCTTTAAAGGCTTTTTTAAAGTCCGCTTCCTGCCCCAGTTTGATGTACAGGTAGCGGCTGTATAAGATATGGGTGAACAGGTACAAGACATAGGCGAGTATGGCAAAAAAAGCGATCAGATTGAGTATGGCCAGTCCGTTCATCAAAAGTGCCTCCTTTGTGGGTATCACTGTGTGCCAGAAACCTTTTCGACTGAACGCTCATTCTGCGGATTTAAGTTTATTATAGCAGCCAAAAGCGTTCCTGTCACTGTATATTTCTAATTTACTGACAGTTGGTGATTTTATTATAACATACATTGAATGAATAGTCATTCATTTTCTATGAAAGAAATGATGATTTGTGGGCAAAATTTATCCAGATACTTTTTAAGGAGGTTTGACAGTGATCGACATCATGTATGCTCTGATGGCTTGGTTAACCAGCGGTGCCTTTTGGGTGCAAGCAGGCTATGTGCTGCTCAAAATTGTGGTGATTATGTTATTGGCCCGCCTGGTGATCAGCCTTGGCCAACGTATGGTACACAAGCTGCTTACTGTCCGTCACAACCGCTTCTTATCCTTGCCCAGTGAACGGCAGCAAACAATTCAGAGTCTGCTCAACAGCGTATTGCGCAATGTGATTTATTTTATAGCTATTCTGGTCATTTTGGCTGAATTGGGTTTCAGCATCGGGCCTGTTTTAGCCGGCTTGGGTATTGTGGGACTGGCGGTCGGTTTTGGCGCCCAAAATTTGGTCCGTGATGTGCTGAGCGGTTTTTTTATCTTGCTGGAGGACCAGTTTTCCGTGGGGGATTTTGTCACTATTGGCCAATATACCGGAACAGTGCAAGAATTTGGCCTGCGCATCACTAAAATAAAAGAATTTACGGGACAGGTGCATATCATTCCCAATGGGCATATCACCGAAGTGACGAACTATTCCCGGGAAAACGCCGTCGCTGTATTAGACGTGGGCATCTCCTACGATACCCCCATTAACAGAGCGGAGCAAGTACTGGAAAAGTTGTTGGCTGAGTTTGCCCAAACTGAAGAAGATGTGGTGGGTGATCCCAGCGTGTTGGGTGTGCAGGATCTGGGTGAATCAGAAGTTGTCATCCGTATCACCGTCCCCTGCCGTCCCATGACGCATTGGGCCTTGGCCCGCAAACTGAGAAAAATGGTTAAAGAACGCTTTGATCAGGAGGGTATTGACATTCCCTTTCCGCAGCTGGTGGTGCATCAACATCAAGCACGTTAACCAGATTTGCCAAACGAACACCCATTCGCTACAATGGGGTTGAGCAATCTGGACGGCATGTTAATGGGAGAGTGAGAAAGAGCGGTGTACACCAGAAAAAACGTTGCCCAACTTCTGGAAGAGTTGAAGCAAGACCCGGCCTTTGCTGACCACATTGTGGAGTGGGTTACATTGCCTTCCCAAGAGGCAAAATATGCCCCGTTTCCTGAGGCGTTGCACCCCACAGTACGGAAAGCCCTGGAACAACGGGGCATCAAGGCACTGTACACACACCAAGCCACGGCCTTGGAAGCGGCTCTGGAAGGCAAAAATTTTGTCGCTGTCACCCCGACAGCTTCGGGCAAAACACTGTGCTACAATCTGCCTGTTTTAAATGCTATTGCTAACAATCCCCACACCAGAGCATTATATCTGTTTCCGACCAAAGCTTTGGCCCAGGATCAGAAAACAGAATTGCAAACTTTTGTGGACGACATGAACGCAGACATTAAAACCCATACCTATGATGGTGACACGCCAGCCAATATCCGGCAAGTGATCCGCCAAGCGGGACATGTGGTCTTGACTAATCCGGATATGCTTCATGCGGCTATCCTGCCCCATCACACCAAATGGGTTGCCCTGTTTGAAAACCTGAAGTATGTCGTGATAGATGAACTGCACACCTACCGGGGGGTTTTCGGCAGCCATGTGGCCAATGTGCTGCGCCGCCTGAAGCGGATCTGCCGCTTTTACGGCAGTTCGCCCCAGTTTTTCTGCACGTCAGCCACCATTGCCAACCCCAAGGAGCTGGCTGAGCAGCTCACCGGTGAACCCATGGTGCTGGTTGACAACAACGGCGCCCCCAGGGGGAAGAAACATTTTATCCTGTATAATCCGCCGGTGGTCAACAAACCGTTAAATATTCGCCACAGCGCCACGCTTGAAGCCCGGCGGATTGCCAGCCTGCTCTTAAAAAACGGGATCCAAACCATCGTCTTTGCCAGAAGCCGGGTCAAAGTGGAGGTCATCTTACATTACCTCCGCCAGCTGGTGCAAAAAGAACTGGGGCCCAAATCCATCCGCGCCTACCGGGGAGGGTATCTGCCCAAAGAACGGCGGGAAATTGAAAGCGGCTTAAGAAATGGGAATATTCGCTGTGTTGTCAGCACCAATGCCTTGGAACTGGGCGTGGACATCGGACAGCTGCAAGCGTGCGTCTTGACCGGCTATCCAGGAACGATCGCCAGCCTGTGGCAGCAAGCCGGGCGGGCCGGCCGGCGTCAGGACGAATCGGTCGTCTTCCTGGTGGGCAGCTCGTCTCCCCTGGATCAGTATGTGATGCAACATCCGGAGTTTATTTTTGAACGGAATCCGGAAACCGCCCGCATCCAGCCGGACAACTTGATTATTCTGGTTGATCATATTAAATGTGCCGCTTATGAGCTTCCTTTTCGTCAAGGCGAGACTTTTGAAGGAGTGGAGATTGAAGAAATCCTTCATTTTCTGGCCGAAGAACAGGTGTTGCATTACCAGAAAAACAAATGGTACTGGATGAATGACTCTTTTCCGGCCCATAACATCAGCTTGCGTTCCGCTTCCCAGGAAAATGTGGTCATCATCGACCAAACAGAGGCCCCCAATGTGAAGGTGATCGGGGAAATGGACCGTTTCAGCGCCATGACCTTGTTGCATGATGAGGCGATATACCTGCATCAAGGCAAACAATATCAGGTGGAAAAACTGGATTACGAACAGAAAAAAGCATACGTGCGGGAAGTGAACGTTGATTATTACACTGATGCCAATCTGGCCGTGCAGCTCAAAGTGCTGGAAGTGGATAAACAGCGGGAAGAGAGGGGCGTCTCCTTCGCGTACGGCGACGTAACCGTCAATGCCATGGCCACTATTTTTAAGAAAATTAAATTTGAAACCCATGAAAACATTGGCTCCGGTCCCATTCATCTGCCAGAAGAAGAGTTGCACACCACAGCTGCCTGGGTCAGCCTGCCTGCCCATCTCCTGAACACTTACGGTGAAGCCCGCCTGGAGCAAGGGTTGGTCGGTTTAGCCCATATATTGAGACACGTGGCTTCATTTTACGTGATGTGTGATCCCCAAGATTTATTTGTCACTCCGCAAGTGAAAGCAGTGCATAATGAGCAGCCTACGATCTTTCTGTACGACCGCTATCCCGGGGGCATTGGCTTGAGCGAGCAGGTTTACCAAAGCATCGGTAAGATTATGCAAGAAGTAGAACGAGCCATTCTCCGCTGTCCGTGTGAGAGCGGCTGCCCTTCCTGTGTAGGGGCCGCAGATGGTGCAGATACAAGGGAGAATAGCAGCGCCAACCGCAAGCAACTGGCCGTGGCCCTGCTGAACATCATTCGGGGAGAAGGGATCCGCCTTGTCACTTAAAGGGAAGCTGAACCGGTTTAAAAGCCATCTCACGGTGGAGAAACAACACCCGGACAAAACAGGACAACCAAACGTACAGACCACCCAGCCAACCTTACATGAAGCCGGACAGCAGCTGGAAGCCGGACAGCCGGACATTCCCCATCGAGAGAACTAGGCACGGTTCAATACTTACCCGTATGTACTGGACGATGAGTATGCCCTGGTACGCACCGTGACCTATCCGCTCGATTACCGGCACGGCTTATACCGGCTTGGAGAGCTCAAAGAGGTTGTTCAGCAGTGGAATGACCTTGCCTTTTCCCATCCCCTGTCTACTTTTAACCGGGGTGAACAGAGTGAAGGGGAGCCACGAGCCCAATCTCTTGAGGCAGAAGATCTGCTCTTTTTTGATACGGAGACCACAGGTTTGGGCAGCGGCACAGGCAACACCATATTTTTGCTGGGCTATGCCCGGCTGAAACGGGATCATGTGCACATCACCCAGTTTTTCTTGCCCGGCCCCTCTCATGAGGCAGCGTTTTACCATGGATTTTTGCAGGATGTCCGTGACTTAAAAAATTTGGTCACCTATAACGGCAAAGCGTTTGACTGGCCGCAGGTTAAAACCAGGCACACCTTTGTCAGGGAACGGGTGCCCAAGCTGCCCCGCTTTGGGCACTTTGACCTGCTGCATGCAGCCCGGCGGCTGTGGAAACAAGAACTGCACTCCTGCCGCCTGGCAGTGATTGAAGAACACAAACTGTCCATCCGGCGCGAGAGAGACACGGCTGGTTATTTAGCTCCCATGTTGTACTTTGACTACCTGCAAGACCCCTGTCCCGAAACGATCAAAGGCGTTTTTCGCCATAACGAATGGGATGTTTTGTCTTTGATCAGCTTATATATTCATCTATCCTCCCTTGTCTTGGGACGGCAAACTTCTACAGCAGAGGAAAAAGTTGAATTGGGCCGCTGGCTGGAACAGCTAGGGCAAGAGGAAGCGGCCCAAAACTGCTATGAAGAACTGCTGGCGTCACTTTCTGCCGACCATCACCTCTATGTGCCCGTTGCCCATCAACTGGCCAGTTTATACAAAAAACGGGGGAATTATGAGAAAGCTTTAGTGCTGTGGGAATCTCTCCCCGTTGACAACCATCCATACGGCCTGGAAATATTGATTGAATGCGCCAAACTGTACGAACATAAGCTGCAGGATGTTGAGAAAGCCTTGTTTTATGCCCGTCAGGCTTATGCCCGCTGGAAACAACACAAGCGCTTGCCCGGCCACGCTCCCCGCCAGGCCGAAGCCAATTTAGTGAAGCGCATTAACCGTTTGGAGAAGAAGATGAAAGGCAAGCAAGCCTGTGATATAGATGAGGGGCCCACCTTGTTTTCCTATGCGGAGTTTTAGACACAGCTGGCACAGCAAGATGAATGTTCTGTCCCGCTTCAAGAGCGGCAGTTAGAACTAGTTAGAGGAGGATGTAAATGGAACATATTTTAAGAAAATTACAGCCTGTGCTTGGTATCAATCGTCCGCTGCAAGGATGGGGCCTGATATCATCCTGCGAAAGAAAACGGCTAACATCAACTTACGTCAAAAAATGCTTTAAATATTACCGTTTTAAACGTAAAATGATAGTAAAAAATATGAGGTGAAACGGATGGATGAAAAGATCATTTTACAAGCGATAAGGGAGTTATCTGAGCAGATCAAAAACACCAATGCACGGCTAGACCGTATCGAGGAACGACTAGACCGCATTGAGGAACGGCTGGACCGCGTTGAGGAACGACTAGACCGCATTGAGGAACGGCTGACCCAAATTGAAGTCACTCAGGAAAAGATGAAGGATAGCATCGACTTGCTTGCTGAAAAACAGTGGGCGTTTGAGAATGATGTTTACCGATTAAAGAAGACACTCAATTTGAAGTAATCTTGGTATAGCTCCGCCTTTTAAGACTCTCTTTGCTAAACATCTCTCATTCTTTGCTGCCAAAAAACCGGTCCTGAATGGCCAACAGCCCCGGCGCTCCCCCTGTATGCCAAAAGAGTACTTTCTCATTGGGGCTGATTTTTCCTTTTTTAATGTAATCGATCAAAGCCGCCATCGCTTTGCCGGTGTAGACATGATCAAGAATAATCGCTTCCAGGCGGGCCAGTGTCGTGATAGCTTCCTGCGCTTCTGCCGTCAGCTTGCCGTAACCGGGGCCGATATAGGCATCATCAAGCAGTAACTCCTTCGCTTTCCAGGCCGGTTCACATTCATAGAGACAACGCTTGATTCTGTCGGCAATATCAGGTACGGGCAGCCAGGGGCTGATTCCCAAGATGCGTGTTGTCTCGTACCGTCCGGCCCGTTCATTGGCCAGAAACAGACCGGCAAAGGTCCCGCCGCTTCCGGCGGTCACCACAATCCAGTCAAAATCATGATCGCCCAATTCCTGATAAGCATCCACATAGCCTAAAGCGCCCAAACCGTTGGAGCCCCCGATAGGAATTAAATAGGGTCTGTGTCCCTCTTGGACAAGGGACTGATAAGCCTCTTCCAGCGCAGCCTCCATCTCTTCCGCCGTACGGGCTCCGCTGAAACGGACCTCTGCTCCCAGCAGTTCATTAAAAAACAGATTAGCTTGCCGGCGGCCCGGATCACGTCCAGCCAGCACCAGCACCGGTTTTAAGCCCACCTGCACGGCGACAGCAGCTGTCGCTTTGGCGTGGTTAGACTGCGGTCCTCCTGTGGTGAGCACGGTGTCGGCCCCTTGAGCCAAGGCATCGGCCATAATATACTGCAGCTTGCGGATTTTATTTCCTCCCGTCACGATGGACCCGGTCAAATCATCCCGCTTGATCCAGATTTCCACTCCCAGCACTTCACTTAACCGCTCCAGGCGATGGAGGGGTGTTGGGCAGTGGCTTAAAGCCAAAGGCTTGATCATTTGACGGACCTCCTGTGCACATGTTGGCCAGCCACATGCTGGTTTACTGGTGAAAAGCATTACATTTTTGATGATACAGTGCCTGGTCGTCCTGCGCAATAACAGTTCCAAGTGGTCATAACTAGAGAATGAACACAAATGGAAAGGACACGCTTAAGATGGCCAGACACCCCAATCCCGAGCGTACGATTGATACCGATCCCCAAAAACTAAAGAGACTGGCTAACAAACTTTCCCTTCACTTTTGGGGAAAGCCATGCCAGATTCCTGTCACCTGGAACGGCCGCCTGACAAAAACCATGGGCCGCTTCCTGTACACCGAACAAAACGGGCAGCGGACACCGCTTAAAATTGAAATCAGCAAGTACGCTGCCCACTGGATCGACAGGGAGATTTTTGTGGCCGTTTTGCTGCATGAGTTATGCCATTACCATTTGTTTATTGAAGGACGGCCCTATCATGACCACCATCCTGTTTTTGAACAGGAGTTAAGACGTGTAGGAGCGATCTCCACCCAGCGCGTTCAGCTGCCCCAAAAAGCATACAAACTGTATTGCCAACGCTGCGGAGGATACCTCGGCTTACGCCGGAGGATTAATGTTGGCCATTACCGCAGTATATGCTGCCGGGCTCCTATTCTAAAAGCAGAAACCTGGCTGGGTGAGTTTCGCTATGACGGACACATCTTGAAAAACAGCAAAGTTCGTCTGCCGGAGTGATATTTTCGTTGATCATCTCCAATACTATAAGATACACATGCTTGGAAGGCAAAAAGGAGATGATCCCTGTTGACCTTATTGATAATCGTGTTGATTGTGACCGGCCTGGCTGTCCTAGCTGTGGCCTATGTCGCGGGACAGCATGTTTACTTGCGGCGGCAGTTTCAAAAAAAGGCGCAGGCAGACCAGCGCTTGTTCCAGCGGGTCAGACACAATCTGAACGAACGCCTTTCGGTTCAGGAAGCGGAACAACGCTTTAAACTTGAGCCCCACACCGAGGTGCTCCGTTTTATCCAAGGAAACACAGATTTTCCCCTCACCCAAAATGACCGCTTGCGCATTCTGAATAACGGGGAAGCGTTGTTTCCCGCTCTGTTTGAGGAAATAGACAAAGCACAGCATCATGTACATATTCTTTTTTACACGGTTCAGGATGATCATATCTCTAATCAATTGTTTGAGAAACTGGAGCAAAAAGTACAGGAAGGGGTTGAGATCCGCCTCCTGGTTGACGGGGTGGGCAGCCATACCCTGATTGGGGGGGAAAGGTTTAAGGCGTTGCAAAAGCAAGGCATCCAGTGCGGGGTGTTTGCCCCTCCCCGGCTGCGCTTTTTGCCGTACATGCACTTCCGCAATCACCGCAAGATTGTGGTGATTGATGGCAAGGTAGCCTTTACGGGGGGATTGAATGTAGGGGATGAGTATTTACACCGGGATCCCAACACAGGCTTTTGGCGGGATGTTCACGTGTTAATCGAAGGGGAAAGTGTACTGCTCATGCAGCGTATTTTTGCCACAGACTGGTACTACACCACTGGAGAGATGTTGGAGGAAAACGATCAGTATTTCCCCACCTTTACCCGTCAGGAAACCCATCAGCGGGATCAACAAACCATCCTGGCCCAGGTCGTACCCAGCGGACCGGATATGACCCGTCCCATAGCCAAGGACAGTTATCTTATCGCCATCCACAAGGCCAAAAAGCGGATTTGGCTGGGCACCCCTTACTTTGTCCCCGATCAGGAGATCATCGAGGCTCTGAACGCGGCCAGGAAAAGAGGGGTCGAAGTGAAACTGATCGTGCCTAAACGGACAGACAACCCTTTCGTCCACTATGCCTCCTTCCACTTTCATAAACAATTGCTGCCGGCCGGTGTAGAAATCTATCTGTACCACAAAGGCTTTTACCACGCCAAAATGGCTTTGGTGGACGATTATATTGCCAATATCGGCAGTGTCAACCTGGACAGGCGCAGCTTTCATTTTGACTTTGAAGCAGGGTTATTTATCTACGACCGTCACGTATACCGCCAAGTAGAGGCGATCTTTAAGCAAGATTTGCAGGACTGCCGGCAGCTGAAAGCGGAACAACTGTTTCAGCAGCCATGGTGGATCAGGACAGCGACACAGTTGTCATTGTTAATGGCACCTTGGCTCTAAAACACAACTGCCCGAAAGGAGCCAGACATTAAGAAACGGCTTTCTCCTGGACAGACCAGGAAAAAGCCGTTCTCCTTTTAGGCTTTCAGTGTCACTGTAAAGCGAATGTCCCCTACTTGATTGCCGTTAAGGGACAAATGATAGGCCCAGTGCAGTTCCCCGCAACGGTCTTCTCGACAGTGGTTTAAGTTGGTTGAGTTCTCGGAGCCCAGGGGCAAGGTTGTGCCCAACGGTTGAAACCGATAAGCCGTCGTATGGGTCTCCATGTTCAACGCCCCATAGGGTGTGTGATAGATCCCTTGTGTGGTACTGTTAAGCCGGTATTCATGGTTCATGCGGACCGCGCCATGACGGATGACCGTAACTCTATCCTGCTCAATCTTCAACGTGTTGTCTATGGGGCCGTCTTCTGTTTGCTCCCTAAACTTGAGATAGTATATTTCTCCTTTGCGGTACAAGGTTCCCTTTAAGTGCTGGATCTCTTCATCCACCGGTTGGCCGTGTTCAAACCTCTGGGCATGAATATGCAGCTTGACAGGTTGTTTTTCAACCGTTGGACTCATCTGATCACCTGACCTGCAAGAGTTGGGGACGCATCTTGATCAAGAAAATGACAATCAACAGGCTGATGATCATTTCCGGCAGTAAGTAAGACAAGTTATACAAAGCAGAATAGATGGCGACAGGCATCCCTTCCGGGGCATAGGCCCCAAACCAAACCACCCCGGAGACAAAATGGCTCAAGAAACGCAACCCTGAGGCCAGCACAATCCCCGTTGTGGCCAGGCCTATCATTTTTCCTGGTGTGTGGGCCTTATTAAGGGCGAACAGTCCTGCTGTTCCCAACAGGGCAAAAGCCAAGGGGTAATCCAGCACCAACTGCACGGGATGAACCACGTAACCACCCACCAACGCTTTGATCAGCCCCACAACGAGCCCGGCGGTCAAACCAGCGGCCACTCCCCGGCGCAAAGCCAAGACAAAGATAGGCACCATTACCAGTGAAATGGAGCCCCCATAGGCCCATAACGCCCCTAATTTTATAAAACTGAAGACATAAGCCACAGCAGCCATCATCGCCGTTTCGATCAAAACAAGCAGGCGTTGCCGTTCCATCATGCTTCCCTCCATGTAAAGTTTGACAATAATAAAAACCACTCCCGGAGGAGTGGCAGAAACAGAAATGTATCCTTAATCAGATTGTCCCAGGATCCGTTGTGCCAATTGTGGCCAGTTCGACAACCTGAAAGACCACTTCTGTTCCACTTTCCTCCGCTAGCATGACCTAGATCAGGTTCAAAGGGTTGGGGCCGCCGCCCCTCTCAGCCCGCCTCTGGGCACCCCTAGTGGAACACGGTCAACATCTATGGGATGTTTGCCTCTATTATAACATAAGAATGAGTGGCAAATATGATTAATCCCTAGTACAAACATATTTTTTTAACCTGTTACCTTTAAAGGCATTATGGCAACCCATTATTTTACCCAGCCCAACAGCATCTCCCGCACCAGCTTGGCAGCCACAATTTGCGTTTTCTCCGTTGGATCATACACGGGTGCCACCTCCACCAGGTCCGCCCCCACGATCTCAACATCCGCTTTGGCCAAAAGATGGATCGCTTCCAACAGTTCAGCCGAGCTGATGCCTCCCGCTTCGGCTGTGCCTGTGCCAGGGGCAAAAGCAGGATCAAGGACGTCAATATCAATGGTCACGTAAACCTTTTTACCGGCCAGTGAGGGTAACGCTTTTTTTAACGGCTGGGCCACTTCAAAGGGGTAAAAATGCATACCGGACTCACGCCCATACTTAAACTCTTCTCTGGTTCCCGAGCGGATGCCGAACGAATAGACCCGCTCCGGCCCCAACAGCTGGCATGCTTTCTTAATGGGCGTCGCGTGAGAGAGCGGTTCTCCTTCGTACTCCTCCCGCAAATCGGCATGGGCATCAATATGGATGAGATAAACATCCTCAAACCGGCGCTTGACTTCTTGAATGATGGGCCAAGTGACCAGGTGCTCACCCCCAAGGCCCAAAGGAAATTTGCCATCGGCCAGCACCTTGCGCACAAATTCTGCAATCAGTTTTAAGCTGCGGCCCGGATTGCCGAAGGGCAGTGGAATATCTCCCGCATCAAAATAACGGACTTCTTCAAGATGACGGTCCAAATAGGGGCTGTACTCTTCCAGCCCAATGGACACTTCCCTAATGCGGGCCGGTCCAAACCGGGATCCCGGCCGGAAGCTGACTGTGAAATCCATGGGCATGCCATAGATCACCGCCTCGCTTTCCTCATAATGGGGATGGCTGGCGATGAACACCTGCCCCGAATAGGCTTCATCAAAACGCATAGCAACCTCCTCCATTTCCTGCTGTGGCTCTTTGAGGACCTTTTTCAATACCAGCAGCTTAAACTGGCGCACCAATATGAAAGCTTACTCAGTCAAATCTTTAACAAATTTAGGCAAGGCGAACGCCGCTTTATGCACTTCCGGCGTGTAATACCTTGTCTCAAATGCCAACTGCTCAGGCAAACTGGCCTTGAGAGGGTCATGTTGTTTGGAACCGATGGTAAAGGTCCACAAACCGCTGGGATAGGTGGGAATGTTACAGGTATACAAGCGCGTAATGGGGAAGATTTCCTTCACATCGGCAAACACCTTGCGGATTAAGTCTCCGTGAAACCAAGGATTGTCTGTCTGGGCGACGAACAAGCCCTCATCCGTTAAGGCCTCAAAAATACCTCGGTAAAATCCCCTTTCAAATAACTTGGTTGCCGGGCCAACCGGCTCGGTGGAATCAACGAGGATCACGTCATATTCGTTGCGATGCTGGTGGATGTGCATAAATCCGTCATCCACCAGCACCTCAACCCGGGGGTTATCCAGTTCTCCAGCAATGTTGGGCAGAAACTTTTTAGAGTACTCAATCACTTGCCCGTCTATCTCAACCAAAACAGTTTTTTCGACACTCGGGTGTTTCAATACCTCACGGATGGTTCCCCCGTCCCCTCCTCCTACAACCAGCACTTTTTTGGGCCGGGGATGGGTGAAGAGCGGCACGTGGCTCATCATTTCATGGTAAACAAATTCGTCTTTATCGGTTGTCATCACCATCCCGTCTAATACGAGCATGGTGCCAAACTCTTCCGTCTCTATCACATCAAGTTTTTGATATTTCGTCTGTTCACTGTGCAAGGTTTGCTTCACTTTGGTCGTAATGCCGTGTGCTTTAGTCTGCAGTTCAGTAAACCACAATTCCATTCGATGTTCACCCCTTGCATTTTTGCTCTGAAGCTAACAAGCCAATTATAGCCAACCTTATTAAAAATGCAAGTATATTTCAGTATAAAACCGTTTGATCTTCCCCATACTGTTAGCAGCAACTTTTACATTTAAATGCTGCAACAAAGGGGGGTTTTGAAAGATGGAAGTGATCCATGAATCATGGTTGATCCGTTTTCTGAAATGGCTGACCAGGGTGCTCCTGTTTACATTTATGATGACCTTGTGTTTATCTTCTATTCTGCTGTTTAGTTTGTTATATTTGCGCTCACAGCCCTTACCCCCGTTCCAGATGCAGGAAACAACAGTCATTTACTCTGCCGACGGAGACATCATTGACCACATTCATGAAGGTCAAAACCGGACGTTCATTCCCATTGAGGAACTGCCCCCCTACTTGCTGCAAGCCTTTATTGCAGTGGAAGATCAACGCTTCTATCAACACTTTGGCTTTGACCTCAAACGCATCGCAGGGGCCATTGTGGCCAATATCCGCAACCGTTCCTATGTGGAAGGAGCCAGTACCATCACCCAGCAGCTGGCCCGCAATTTGTACCTGGACCACAGCAAAACATGGGAACGAAAGTTAAAAGAGGCCTTGTACACCATTCAGTTGGAACTGCATCTGTCTAAAACAGACATTTTGGAACACTATTTAAACCAAATCTATTTTGGGCATTCCGCCTACGGAGTAGAAGCGGCGGCCAATCTGTATTTCGGCAAGTCAGCCAGGGAATTGACTCTGGCTGAAAGCGCCCTGTTGGCCGGCATTCCCAAGGGGCCGCGTTATTATTCTCCTTTGCTAAACTACGCTAATGCCAAGTCACGGCAAGAGCTGATATTGCACCTGATGGAGGAACAGGGCTATATCACGGCAGCCGAACGGGAGGAAGCGCTGGCTGCACCGCTCACCCTTATCTCCCCCGAAAAACACCGCCAGGATGCCAACCTGGCCCCCTACTTCCGGGATTTCGTCCGCCAGCAGACCCTGGAGCGTTATGGCATCACTGAAGACGTCTTTGACCATGGCGGGTTGCGTATCTACACCACCCTTGATGCCGATATGCAGCGTTTGGCCGAAAACTTGTTGGAGAGGCATTTGCCCGCTGACCGGCCTTTGCAAGGGGCTCTCTTAGCGATTGACCCTCGCACCGGGTACATTAAGGCCATGGTGGGAGGGCGGAATTATGGCCAGTCCCAGTTTAACCGGGTGCTGGCTGAACGCCAGCCCGGGTCCTCCATCAAACCTTTTTTGTATTATATGGCGTTGGAACACGGCTTTACACCAGTCACGCTGATGAAAAGCGAACCGACCACCTTCACCTACGACAACGGACGGGCCACCTATACTCCCCGCAATTTCAATGACCGTTATGCCAATGACTATATCACGCTGGAACAAGCCATTGCCCGTTCGGATAACATCTATGCCGTGAAGACGATTATGCATGTGGGTGAAGAAAACTTCGTCCACACCTTGCACCAATTCGGTTTTGAACGCACTTTTCAACCCCTGCCCTCCCTGGCTTTGGGGGCTCAAAACGTCACCTTGCTGGAAATGGTCAAAGGCTATTCGGCTTTTGCCAATCAGGGTGTGCAGGCCGAACCACTGGCCATTACCCGCATTGAAGACCGGAACGGCAACGTCCTGGTTGAGGAACACCCCCGCCTTGAGTCCATCCTGGAACCCAACAACACCTTCATTCTTAACCGCATGTTGGAGCACGTCTTTGCAGAAGGGGGAACGGCTTACCGGGTCGCTTCCGTTTTAAACCGGCCCGCAGCAGGGAAAACGGGCTCCACCGACACCGATGCCTGGATGATCGGTTTTACGCCCCAACTGGCAGCGGGTGTCTGGGTGGGATACGATCAAAACCGCCTGATCAACCACAATAATGACGGACGCCTGGCGGCCACCATTTGGGCTCACTTTCTGGAAGGAGCCTTGGCCGGTCAGCCCCCTGCCTTATTTCCGGTTCCGGACGGGGTCGTCGGCGCCTATATTAATCCGGAAAACGGGTTGCTCGCCACTGAGCACTGTCCGGTCAAACGGTTGTTGTATTTTAAGAAAGGAACAGAACCAGTAGAGATCTGTACGGAGCACTTGCCCCATGAAGATACTGTCCCTGAGGCGGTCCAAGTGGATGAAGCTGCTTCCTTCTGGCAGCACTTAAAACAATGGTGGACAAAGCCAAACGGCCATGAACTTCCCCAATCTTAACTATGCGGTATCCCCTCATCCACGCCAAAAGGCAGGAGGGAGCCTCCTGCCTTTTGACTGTCCTAATCCATTTATGTTACCGACTTCAATTTCATTTTACTCCTGTTTACAGAAAGCGGTATCCTTTGCCACCAAAATGTCACAAAACGTTCACAGTTAACCCGGCAATCGTCAATCACGACTGGCGCAGGGCACGCAGTTCATCAATAAAGTCCAGCGCCTTATGTATCTCTTCCTCAGTGTAGTTTTGCTTACTTTTCACTTTTTGTACTTTGCTGATCAACTCTGCTGTGGGCAAATGATCAAAGTAAAGCAAAGTGGAAACCAGCTCCAGGAAACGGGAACTCTCCCCGTTCAGCTTGCGTATAAAAGGCTCCAGTCCCTTAATCTCGGTTGGATAAAGCCGCAGAAATTCCTCTCCCTTTTCACTCAGCCGGTATGTATACTGGGTATAGCCGTTTTTGTGTTCCTTCTTTTCACTGATAAACCCCAGATGATGGAGTTCTTCGATTTTGAGGCTTAACTCTTCAGAGTAGGGACCATAGAAATGAAAGTTGAACCGCTCGCCAAAGTCAAAGTTGAATTTCTTGGAGATATACACGATTTTCTGCAATTTCTTGCGGCCGCTGATCTCCCCTGCCTGCTCGAGCAAACACATGAGTTTGGCATGTTCTTTTAACACCGCATGTCCCCCTTTATCTTACTCCGCTCTTCTCTGCATCCCTGAGGGCCTGTTTAATTTTGGCCACTACAGCTGGGTATGTCTTTTCTTTTTCCTCCAGCAAATCTTGGGCAAAATAAATTTTATGGTCGGTTTGAGCCTTCCCTGAGATTGATTGGACAATATGGGAGGCTTGCGACAATTCCCTTAATTCCCCGTCTGGCATGAGCAGGTGGATCGGCAAGCGCTCCCCTTCTTCCCCGGGACGGTAGTAATCATAAGGCAGATCAGATGAGGACTCAAATTCCAAATAGTAATCAGGGTCAATACCGGCTTGCTTAAATAACTGCTCCAGTTCCAAAGACAGACGCATGTGGCTGGAGGGGTTAAATCCCACATATTTAAACAGCCGTCTATTTATAAATCTATCACACAAATCGGCCAGGATGCCATCCTTTTCTTCCTGCCACATTTGAAAATAATAGAGGATGGTGCTTTCATCCAGGCGCAAATAGTCCTTAAGCTCTATCTTTCCTGCCAAAAATCCTTCCAGCAGACGGGGCGGACAGGCAAAACGGTAACCTTGCTCATACAGATCTTTAACCCGTTTGAAAATTTTACGCAAAATCACATCCGCACTGCGTGTCACCGGGTGGAAATAAACTTGCCAGTACATCTGATACCTGGACATAATATAATCTTCGACGGCATGCATGCCGCTGTATTTGATCACCGCATACTCCTCATGAGGCCGCATGACGCGCAAAATGCGTTCCAAATCGAAATTGCCGTAATTGACCCCTGTATAGTAGGCATCCCTCAACAAGTAGTCCATGCGGTCTGCATCGATCTGGCTGGAGATCAGGCTGACCACCAGTTTATTTTCATAGGTCTTGGCGATCACTTCATTCACCTTATGGGGAAAGTCAGCGGACACCTGCTTCAAAACCTGATTGATTTGGGTCTCCCCCAGCAAGATCTTGCGGGTCCATTCCTCATGATCTGTATCAAATACTTTTTCAAAGCTATGGGAAAAAGGCCCGTGTCCCACATCATGCAACAGGGCGGCACACAAACAAAGCAAGCGGTCTTCCTCGCTCCAGTCGGGCATTTCAGAGGACCAAGTCGGACGGCTCATAAATTTTTCCAATATCCGGCGCATCACCTCGTAGACACCCAGCGAGTGATTAAAGCGGCTGTGTTCTGCACCGTGAAAGGTGACATAGCTGGTTCCCAATTGGCGAATGCGCCGCAACCGCTGGAATTCGGTGGTGTTGATCAGGTCCCAGATTAATTTGTCGTACACATGCACGTAACGGTGGACAGGGTCTTTAAACACTTTTTCTTCATCCAGTTTTTGGGTCAGTCTATGGCTCACCATGGTGCCCCTTTCCTGCATAACCTTAACTTGTCTTAATTTTATTTTAAACAAACCCAGGATAGATTAAAATGGCTTTAACGGCAAGGAGTTTGGTGTTCCATTGTGTGTCCTCAAGCGTGGTGCTATAATATAAGAAAAATTTGTTACATTCTATTCCGCTGGGAAGGAGCAGGTTGACGTGAGCGGCCCTTTTTGGCAGCCTCTTTTGGAATTACAGTTGTTGAGACAAATCCAGCCAAAAAGAGAAGCCCCAACAATGACAGGGGGTGTCCACTCTATCAATTTCCATGCCCATTTTGCCCGTGTGTTTGAGCAGTATCTTCAAGAGCAGTCATCCTCCTTGCCCATGGCTGCCCGTGTTCAGCCAGTTGTCCATCAGTCAGCGCCTGGGGTCCCTTTGTTACACGCTGGCTACACGGGTAACACAGGTGAGTGGCTCAACTATTCCAAAAACGCTTTTCAGTCCAAGGCCCGGCCTGGGCGGGCAGCGGAGGTGTATGCCCTCCAGGTTCCGGACAAGCCTGTACCTTTGACTCAGCCCCTGCAACGGTTAAGAAAAGGGGCGGATGCCTTTGCCAGTATCATTGAACGGGCAGCTGACCGTTATCAGGTTGATCCTTTATTGATTGCCGCGGTGATCCACCGTGAGTCCAACTTTAACCCCCGGGCTAAAAGCCGGGCCGGGGCCATGGGCTTGATGCAGCTGATGCCTGGCACCGCCCGGGAGTTGGGGGTGCAAGATGCTTATAACCCAACCCAAAACATTGACGGCGGTGTCCGTTACTTGCGCCGCCTGCTGGACCGCTACAACGGGGATCTCCGCCTAGCCCTTGCGGCATATAATGCCGGCCCCGGCAATGTGGACAAATACGGCGGCATCCCTCCTTTTAAGGAAACGGAAAATTATGTGCACAATGTGCTTCAAACTTACCAGCAGTTAAAACAGTCTGTGTAAATGGCTGACGGGCATGAGGCTGCACTCAATCTGGTTTTTCTGGATGCTTGCGGGACTTGAGGTATTGCAGGATAAGGCGGTCCAGTTCCTGACTGAGTTTGAGCACCTCTTCATGGGTCAAACAACCTTGAGGGTTGGCTGCCTGGTTTAGCTTTTCGCGCAATTTTTCAATTTGTTCCAACAAGCTCATAGGCTGTTCCCTTCATTCCTATTCCGTTTGCTCGACGGCTCACCGGTCCGCGTCTTGCGCTGTTCTGATTAGGAACATTATACCATAAGTGCAAAACAAAAACGTAGTAATTGGCTGCACATATGGTAAATAATGCTAAACTCTGAGGCAGAAACAGATGAAGCCAAGGAAATACACAGCAAAAACTGGCTAATATACTACCACATGACGACTGGTGATGACCGTGAACACATTAGCTGAAAATATACGTTACTATCGCGAACAACACGGCTGGACCCAGAAAGAACTGGCCCAAAAGATTAACATTTCCCGCTCAGTACTTTCTAAATGGGAAAATGGCCAGTTGATCCCTGATTTGCAAGCAGTGATCCAATTGAGTGAATTGTTTGAAGTAAGCATTGATTTTCTGGTGGGTAAAGTCCGCCCCCCTCAGCAATTATTGCGTGAAATGAAAGAACGATACCAATTAGCAGATGAAGAGGTAGACAAGGAACTGGTGGACATTATCCGTTATTTGACCACCCACAAAGAACTGAAATCAGTTTTGTTTCAGCTGGCCCACTTAAAAGGCCCCAAGCGCAAAGCAGTGGAAGATATCCTCAAAGTGGTGCTAGACAAGTTGCAACAGATCTAAGCAGGGGGACAGCTGCTCTGAGTCCCTTATATTCCTAAAAGGGGCTAATAGTCCCCTATCAAAATGACTCGGCAAAGAGCTGCAAGAGAGACTGTGTGCCAGTCTCACTTTTTCTTTATTCCTTTAATGTGACTTGTGCTATACTACTATTGGTGCGTTTTAAACCGTAAGCACATCTTATATTGTCAGCATACACCTTGGAGGAATCACAATGTCCCACATCCACGAGCGCCATTCTCAGCTGAAACATCCTATTGAAGCTTGGTGCGACTGGTTGGTGCACCATCCCCGCTTTACTTCCGCTATTATTGTGCTCATTGTGATTAATGCCATTGTAGTGGGAATGGAAACTTATCCCGGCATCTACCAGCCGTACCAGGATTGGTTTTATCTCATCGACCGCATGATTTTATGGATTTTTACGGCTGAGATTATCCTAAAGTTGGTGGCCACAAGACCGAGGTATCATTTTTTTAAAGACAGTTGGAATGTCTTTGATTTCCTGATTGTGGCCAGCGGGCACCTGTTTGTCGGGGCCCAATTTGTAACTGTTTTACGTGTCCTGCGTGTGTTGCGCCTGTTGCGCGCCGTGACGGTTATCCCTTCCCTGCGCCGGCTGGTTAGTGCCCTTTTATATACCATCCCGTCTTTGGGCAACATCATGTTATTGATGGGGTTAATTTTTTATATTTTTGGCGTTATGGGCACCTTTTTGTTCCGGGACGTGGCGCCTGAGTATTTCGGTTCGTTGCATCTTTCTCTCATCACCCTTTTCCAGGTGGTCACCCTGGAGTCTTGGGCCAGCGGGATAATGCGCCCCATTATGGCTGAAGTGTTCTGGTCCTGGATCTACTTTGTTGCCTTTATCTTGGTTGGTACATTCGTTATTTTCAACCTTTTTGTCGGGGTCATTGTCAGCAATGTGGAGCGGGCTGAAACGGAAGATGCAGAGCAGGAGGAAGGGCAGCGGGAAGAGCGGCAAGGCCTGTTTGAAGGGGACGGAAGTTCCGTTTCAGCCGAAGAGATAGCCAAATTGCGCCAGGAGATAAAGGAGCTCCGCCAGCTGCTTAAAGAGTTAAAGGACCACCACTCCCAATCTTCCACTTGAACCAACCATGTCCTGAGTCTCTCTTGAAGGCTTATTTTATGCCTCTAAGCCAAAGTTAAATCGAGCATATGTTCCTGTTATATGGGAACTTATGTTCTTAATGCAATAAAAAAAGACCTAGTAAAATATTCCCGTGAAGAAAAAAGCGGCCCGCTTAGGAGCCACATACACTTACTAGCAGAAGTTATGGAGCAGCATGGTGAAGACTTGTCCTCCAGAGTTGATCCATCACCAGGTCATCCAAGCTTTTAAATTCATAGCCCTGTGCCCGCAAATCATCGATCACCTGGGGCAAAGCTTCTGCATTGTCCCTAGAAACGGTATGCAAAAGCAAAACTGCTCCGGGATGGATCTGATCCATAATATTGTCGTAAGCATAGCGCCACCCCCGTTGTCTGTCAATTTGCCAATCGACAAAGGCGAGGGACCAGAACACGTTGCGATAGCCCAGCTTTTGGGAAAGGGCGAGGGTGCGTTCACTAAAGATCCCCCGGGGCGGGCGGAGGTAGTTCATCCCCTTAACTCCCGTGATCCGTTCAAATTCTTGCTCCACACGGACCAGCTCTTTGATCAGCCGGTCATCGCTGACCTGGGTCATATCTGGATGGGACCAGCTGTGGTTGCCCACAATATGCCCTTCTTTCACCATGCGTTTGACTAAGTCAGGCTGATCTTTCAAATAGTGGCCAGTGACAAAAAAGGCAGCTGGCACCTGCTTTTCTTTCAGCACATCCAGAATGCGTTGTGTATATCCATTTTCGTATCCGTTATCAAAAGTCAGATAAATCTCCCGCTTGGAAGTATCGCCCAAGTAAAAGGCATCATACTTCGCTAAAAGCCGGTCCCATTCTTGACCTGCTGAAGGCGGCTGGTGATCTGTGCTTTTCTTTAACCCCCAGTGAATCGGTTTGTTGGACCAGCTTGCTGCGACCGAAACATGGGCAGAGACCAACTGGGAAACAAGCATGAGGCCAAACAGTGCCAAGATGATCTTTGTCCTGTGGTTCAAGGTCAAGACTCCTTCCTGTGAGATTCTTCCCCCGCGTGTGTCAACTCAAATTTAGTTTGTTAAAGAGACAAGACAAACATACATGAAGAAAAAAGGCAGTCCCGCCGGACCGCCTCTAATCAGCGATAGAATCTAAAGCCTGTTCAAGATCAGCAAGCAATTCTTCCGTCTCTTCAATTCCCACAGACAAACGGATCAAACCCATGGTGATCCCCAGCTTTTGCTGCTTTTCGGGGGTTAAAGCGCGATGCGATGTTTTAAGGGGATGAGAAAGGGAAGATTGAACGCCAGCTAAAGAAGGGGCAAAGGGAATGAGGGTGAGGGCGCGCATGAAGCGGTTAACGGTATCCGGATCATCATCAATGACAAACGAGAGCATCCCCCCAAACAAACCGTTTCCCTGCCGTTTGGCCAGCTGATGCTGGGGATGGGAGGGAAGTCCAGGATAGTAGACCTTTTTAACCCGCGGATGGCGCTCCAAATACCTGGCAATGGCCAGGGCATTGGCACTGTGCTGCTTCACACGCAAGTGCAAGGTTTTCAGGCCCCGTGCCGCCAGCCAGCTTTCAAAGGGACTCAGATTAAGTCCGTAATGAACCACGATCTCCCGGGCCCGCCTGCCATCCGGCTCTGTTTGGGCCACCACCACCCCGGCCGTCACATCACTGTGTCCCGACAAATACTTGGTCACACTGTGAATCACCATGTCTGCTCCCAATGTTAAAGGGCGGGTTAAAACAGGGGTCGCAAAAGTATTGTCCACCACCAGTTTCAGTCCCAAGCGCCGGCATTGGGAGGCCAGTTGCTGGATATCTTGCACATTGAGAAACGGATTCGTCATCGTTTCAGTTAAAAGCATTTTGGTTTTCTCTGTTACATACGGAGATACGTCATCCATGTCCTCCAGCGGCACGTAAGTGACCCCAATCCCCAAGCGCCTCAACTCCCGCGACAGTAGAACGCTTGATCCGCCGTAAATCTCTTCGGCACAAAGCAGGTGGTCTCCACTTTCACAGTATGTCAGCACGGCCGTCAAAATAGCGGACATGCCTGAAGACGTGACGACGGCGCCAGCACCTTGTTCCAACGCTTTGACCGCAGCGGCCAGCTCATCAGAGTTGGGATTGGCAAAACGTGTGTACATATAGGCTGTGGACGGTTGTTCAAAATAGGCTTCCAACTCGTTCAAATCCTCAAAGGTAAACACAGACGTTTGATAGATCGGCGTTGTTTTGGGCTTGATTGCCATGGGGTTTCTCTCCTTCAGGGGCTCTTGGTGAAATTTTTCTCCATTATATCAGAGAGAAACAGTTGGTGGTATCCTCATGTCGGCCAAGGTTTAGCGCCAGACGGAAGCGGCCATGCGGATATAGGTGTGCCGCCTGCCGCGAATGGCAATGGAATAAGCCATAATATTTTCCGGCAGGGCGATACCAGTCAAACCGGCATCCCCAATATGGTGAATGTCAGCCCCGGCCATTTTGTTGTTAAGGGCGATGCGGCGAATGGTATCTGGGTCAGCCCCTTCCTGGCTGGTACCGATAGCCAGTAAACTTAAGGCCCCCAAACGGTGAATCAGCGCCACCCGCTTTAAGGTCTCCTCAACTGTGATGCCAGGTACGGTGCCGGGGGCAGGGAGCAGAATCACGTCTGCTCCCGCTGCCACAAAAGCCTGGATATCCTCGTCGCTGACAATGGCGCGGCCGCTTTCTCCCGCTACACCGGCGCCATGCATTTTGCCGGCGATGATCAGACTTTCCTCGCCCAACGTTTGACGCGCCTTTTGGATGGTTGAGGTGATGGCCCGGTTGGTGACGCCTGTTTTGGGGTTACCTGTCAAACAGACAAAATCAAAGCCAAGCGCTTTGACTCTGGCTAATGTGTCGGTGCTGGCCAAGCGACCCGGGGGCAATTCATCCAGTGTTTCCTGGGCCTGAGCGGCGGGATCCACAGGCTCCAGATTAACCCCCACCGGCCGGCCGATCCATTGCTTTAAGGTGTGTACTACCTTGCTTTGATCATCCACACTTAAGCCTGCGACCTGGGGATGATAGACATCAAACAGATTGAGCAGAATCAGATCGGCTCCAAAGGCAGCTGCCAGCTCCGCCTGGGAGACTTGAGGATAGACTGGCACACCTGTTGCGAACACTTCCGCCAGGATCACCCGTCCTTCAGAAGCCTGGATAGCTTGTTTTAACTGCTGGCCATTCATCTTGGCAAAATCAGAAGCCCGGCAATCCAGCAAACGTTTCATCCACTGTCACTCCTTTTCAGCTGCGATTGCGCTTACATTTTTTCGTAAAGTTACTGCTGCTTTCTCATGGCATCAGCGATAAATTCCACATCTGTGCCAATGATCACTTGCAAGCTGTTGCCGCCTGGCTTAATGACGCCTTTCGCTCCGAGACGCTGTAAAGCTGCCTCATCCACCTTGGACATGTCCTTGACTTTTAAGCGCAAGCGGGTAATGCAATTATCGATCGTCTCCAGATTGTCTTTTCCACCTAAGGCCTGGGTATACTTTTGGGCCAAGTCCTCGAATCGACCCCTTTGCTTTGCTTCATCCTGTGGCTGTTCAGGATTAGCATTGGCGAGTGTATCATCCTCTTCCCGACCCGGGGTTTTCAAATCAAGTTTGGTAATCAGGGTGTAGAACAGGACAAAGTAGATGGCCGCATAAACCAGGCCAATCACAATCAACCGGCCCGGGTTGGTGGCAATGCCAAAGTTGAGCAAATAATCGATGGCGCCAGCGGAAAAGCCGAATCCGTGACGCACATCCAACATAAAAGCAACAACCAGGGCTGTACCCGTTAGTGACATACTCCCACCACCTACGCTAACGCTTAGAGGTGGGGGCTTCTCGGGTAATCCCATCTCATGATGGGAAGTTGACCGAGCGATCCCCGTGTGTCCCACGGTTCAGTTGGCTAGACGGCCAACAAGCGTAAGCCTTCCTGCAAAATATTCTTGGCGGCATTGATGTCCCGGTCATGATGTGTACCACACGATGGACACGTCCATTCCCTCAAGCCGAGGTTTTTTACTTCCCGATAGCGATAGCCGCAGCCAGGAGTGGAACACAACTGGCTGGAAGGGAATGTTTTGTCCACCACCACAATGGTTCGTCCGTACCATTTGGCCTTGTATTCCAGCATGGTGCGAAACATGGACCACGACACATCAGCGATGCTTTTGGCTAAACGATGATTTTTCTGCATGTTCTGCACAGATAAGTCCTCAAGGCAGATCACTTGGTTTTCGTGAATAAGCCTTGTGGACAGTTTGTGCAGAAAATCCTTGCGACAATTGGCCACCTTTTCATGCAAACGGGCCATTTTAAGACGGGCCTTGTGCCAGTTGGAACCGCCCTTTTTCCGGCGGGAAAGTTTCCGTTGCCAGCGAATGAGTTGAGCTTCATACTTTTTCAAATACTTGGGATTGGGAATGACTTCCCCTGTGGAAAGGGTTGCAAAATCTTTGACACCGAGATCAACGCCTACCTTGCTGTCACAGGCAGGCAACGGTTGAATCTCTGTTTCCACCAGCACCGACACAAAGTATTTGCCCGATGGATTTTTCCGAATGGTGGCGGAAAGGATACGCCCTTCCACTTCACGGGACTTGGCNTTATTGTTTTTAGAGGTATAGGATTGTACCGGGTTTTTACGGCTTTTAAACTGGGGGTAGCCTTTCTTTTCCCGGAAGAACCGTTTGAATGCATCATCCAAGTGTCGCAACGCTGTTTGCAATGCCGTGGCATCCGGTTCCTTCATCCATTCAAGCTCCTTTTTGAGTTGTGTGAGCATGGATGAACAAGCGTTGTACCCTAACGTTTTCCTTTCAGCCTCATACACTTCCTTTCGTTTGGCCAAGAAGTGATTGAACACATAGCGACAACACCCAAATGTTTTATGGATCAGAGTTTGTTGTTTTTGATTGGGATACAGGCGAAATCGATACGCTTTCTGCATAGATTTTCCCTCCTGGTTTTAATATACCATTTCTGTTTCAGAAGGAAAACATATGTTTGTCCCGATTCATCCCCCACTTACACTTCGTTTAGAAGTGGGGGTCTTCTCGAAAATTTATGATAAAATACCACCCAGAACGGACATATTCAGTTCATCATTGATGGCTGCCAGACCATAGGTCAGGACAAAATAGCCCACAGCGCCAGCCAAAGCTGCCGAACCGTGACCGTCTTTAGCCAGGCCGATCGCCACTCCAATGGCAAAGATTAAGGCCAAGTTAGCAAAAATGGCATCTCCAGCAGCAGCCATGAAAGGAATGTTTAATAAGTCCTCTTGCCCCAAACGCAACAGCAAAGCTGCAGCTGGTAAGACAGCTACAGGCAGCATAAGGGCTCTCCCAATGCGTTGCAAAAATGCTAACATAAGAACACGACCCCTTCGTAAGAATCAAGTTTTTCATTGTCATTGACTTCGTGATTTTCCGCAAATTAACGATACATCTCAATGACAAACTTATACCGGTCTCCCCGGTAGACAGACTTGACATACTCAAACGGCGTCCCGTCACTTAAATAGGTGGTTCGTCTCATGAGTAAAACCGGTGCTTGCTCGGCAATCTCCAACAGTTGGCTCTCCTGTTTAAAAGCAACACTGGGCTCTAAACTTTGAATGGCCCGTTCAATTTTCAGCTTAAGCTCCTGTTCAATGTACTCGTATAGCGATCCTTGCACAATCTCCTCCGTCAGACCGTGTATCAACGGTTTGGACAAATAGGACACTTCATAGGCCATGGGGAGCCCGTCAGCCAGACGCAGACGGCTGATCTGCCAGACCAAATCCCCCCTTTCAATTTGCAACTCCCGGCTAACTTTAATGGGAGCTGGTACTTCTTTAAATTCAAGGAGCTTTGTTTCCGGTACCATGCCCAGGCTGCGCATATCTTCCGAAAATCCCCTTAACTTGGACAAAGGCTGCTCAATTTTCCTCTCAGCCACAAAGGTACCTTTGCCCTTCTTTCTGACCAGCAAGCCTTCGTTAACCAGATTGGTGATCGCTTGGCGGACAGTCATGCGGCTGATGTTATATTGTTCGGCCAGTTCCCGCTCAGAAGGAATCAGGTCTCCCGGCTGTAAGGCCTCATTCTCAATCTGGGTGCGAATCAGTTCTTCGAGCTGGTAATAGATCGGAATGGGAGAGTCTTTGTCAATCATGGTGACCTCGTCTCCTTTGCTGTTGATAACAAGGCCGCTGCTTCCCGGTCTAAGAATACGGTGACGCGGTCATGACGCTTTAATGCTGTGACCGGCCACTGTTCAGTCACCTTGTGACCTTCTATTAAGTGATAAACAGCCTCCGCTTTTTTAGGGCCGCTGGCCAAGAGAATGATTTCGTCCGCTTCCAAAATGGTGGCAATGCCCATGGTAATAGCCTGAGTGGGCACCTCTTCAAGGGAAGGGAAAAAGCGTGCATTTGCCTGCCGGGTACTTTCCGCCAATGTGACGACATGGGTTCTCCGGTCGAATGAGGTGCCAGGTTCGTTAAACCCAATATGCCCGTTCCGCCCCACACCTAAAATCACAAGGTCCAGACCACCGTGCCGCCTGATTTCTTCCTCATACCGCTGGCATTCTGCTTCAGGGTCCTTGGCCAAACCATTGGGAATATGGGTTTGTTCAAGGGGCAAACCCAAAGGTTCAAACAGATGCCGGTTCATGTAGAAATGATAACTTTGGGGTGACTGGGGCGGTAAGCCAAGGTATTCATCAAGGTTAAAGGTGACCATGCCGTCCAGTTGAAGTGGGTTATCCCGGTGCAAAGCAACCAGCTCGCGGTAAAAGCCGATGGGAGTTTCCCCGGTAGGCAAGCCGAGGGTCACCTTAGGGCGGCTGGCCACGAACTGGTAGACATAGCGCGCTGCTTGCTTGCTTAGTTGCTCATAATCACGGGCATAGATAATCTCCACCGTACTCACCTCATTTCCTGTCATAGATCAGCTGTCCGCGACAGATGGTTTGCAGGACGTTGAAATCTTGATCTAGCACAACCAAATCAGCATCTTTTCCTGGGGCTATACTTCCCTTGCGGTGGGCAATGCCCAATTTGCGGGCTGCATTAAGAGAGGACAGTTTGACAAGACCCACAAGGTCACAGCCTTTCAACCTGCTGGCATGTCTGACAGCCTCATTCATTTTAAGCATGCTGCCAGCCAGCGTGCCATCTGCCAAGAGCGCTCTGTTCTCTTTTACGGTCACCGTTTGGCCCCCGAGGTCATACAAGCCGTCCCCCAACCCCTTAGCCCGTATGGCATCAGTAATCAGGATCATCCTTTCTGGACCTTTGATGTTGTAGGCCAGCTGTACGACTTCCTGCTTGACATGCACATGGTCAAAGATAATCTCTGCCGTGATGTCAGGATGCAAAAAAACGGCTCCAACAACTCCCGGTTCACGATGGTGAAGGGGACGCATGGCATTAAACAGGTGCGCTGCATGAGACAGGCCATATTGGACAGCTTGGGACACTTGCGCATAAGTGGCATGGGAGTGGCCAACTGAAATGATGATCCCCCTCCTGTTCAAGTATTTGACCAGCGCAAGTCCCTCATCTTCTTCCGGAGCCAGCGTCACCAACCGGATCTTTTCTCCAGACAATTTTTCCCACTTCGCAAACGTCTCCACACAAGGGGGGACAATATGCCCTTTGGGCTGGGCCCCTGGATGGCGTTCACTGATGAACGGACCTTCCAGGTGCAGGCCCAGCACCTCTGCCCCCGGAGCAGGGTCGTTCATGTACTGGTAAACATTTTGAACGGCTTGGGAAATGGCGTCGTCGCTTTGGGTGATGGTCGTCGCTAAAAAGCTCGTTGTTCCCTCGGCAGGCAACGCTTGTGCAATGGTTTGCAATGCCTCCCGGGTGCCGTCCATCACATCGGCACCTGCAGCACCATGAATATGCAGATCAATAAAACCAGGGAAAAGGAAGTCGCTGTCATTGAGGTGTATCACTTTTACACTGGTCTCTGCTTGCTCATAGGGAATGTCACTTACGGCTGCAATTTTGTCTCCTTCCACGATGACGTGTCCGTCATGAATCACCTTCTCCCCGGTCACGATTGTTCCTCCGGTAATCACCATGCTATTTACCGCCATGAGCCCTTCACCTTTCCGTTTGATCTCTTAGTGTAACCCCTTTCAATGTTTAGTATAATATCTAGTTGTTTAATTGTCTATACCACTTTTCTAAAAAAATAACCACGGAGCCAAACCTTACTTGACCGTAGATGCATAAAAGCGGACACTTCAATGATGGTGATTAAGGAGCAGATTAATGAGAAGAGGAGCGATTGGCCTTGTGCGGTTGTATGAGTGGACGAGCCTGTTTGATTTTAACAGCGACCAATGAGGCGATCAACGCTTTTAAGAGATCCCCCGGAAGAAAGGCCGCAGACGAAAGAGCCGTTGCCAATAAAGGTACGCCGGTCACAAAAGCCTGGTAAGGAATTCCGATGGCATAGACCACAATCATACCTCCGACAATATTAAACACAAACACTTTCCACACATTTAAACGCCCCCAAAAACGTTCCACCAATAACCCAATGACAAAAGCTGCCACGGGCCAGCTTAAGATATACCCTCCGGTAGGACCCAAAATAATGGGCAACCCTCCCCGTCCACCGGCTAATACAGGCGCACCGATGGCAACAAGAAACACAAATAAGAGCATACTCAAACCGCCTAAACGGGCACCCAAAACAGCACCAGCCAACATGACTCCCAAGGTTTGCGAAGTGATGGGCACGGGTGTAAATGGCAGGGGAATGGGGGGCAATAAACCAAGCGCTGCTGTAACAGCTGCAAATAAAGCAACATACATCATGTCTTTCAATTTCATTCTCCCAACTTCCCTTCAGCTTAACTACTGGCTACTATTCTCAGTATAGGGAGAGAGGGAGACAATGTCAACCTATAAAATAAGTTGGTTTATATATACATTTGGTTAACCAAACCTGACGTTGAATGAGATTATCTTGAACGAGGTTCCAGATACATGTTATCCTTTTGTAAAAACTTGGCATCATCTTCACGCAATAAGTTAAAATAATGACGGGCCTTGGCGTGGTTTTTCTGTTTGGCCAAGTGGCAGGCCAAATGCTTGATTTCCTCCAGTATAAAGAACAACATATTTTTTCGGGAAAAATAGTTAATGCATTTTTCCATCAATGTCTCGTAATTTTTTACGTCACCTGATTTGTAAAACCTTTTAGCTTCAATGATGAGCAACCTATACCAATCTTCCTCATGTTCACAGACCTGTTTAGCTTCATCCATCAGTACATGATACTCTTCCAACTCACTAAGAGCCAAATATATCTCCAGTACATTACAATAACTAATGATCAACTGCGGACTGTTAATGTGCTTAGATAGATACAAGTCCTTCTGAAAATAGGCAAGACTTTCCCGGTATTTCCCCTGATCCAAATACAAATTTCCTAAATTGTCTAAAACACAAGTCTGGAATTCAACCATTTCGTGTAATTCTGTCAATTTCAGCACCCATTTGTAAAACTCCTCTGCCGTTTCGTAATCTTTTAATCTCCTGCCAATCATGCCAATCAGGATATACGTTTGGGTGACTAACGGCCACATATGGTGTTTCAGGGAAAGCGGCAGGGCATCATGACCATAAGTTTTGGCTTGTTCAAATTCATTTAAAAAATAATAATTGCGGGCCATATTGTAAAACACATGGGCTTGTTGGTGTTCATCAAGCGGCTGGGTCAAAAGTTTGCAAAAAAAGCGGTTACTTTCTAAATACCTGTGCTTATATTGAAAAACGCGAGCCTGAACATAGTAATACAGGTTAATAGCTGAAGTGGAAGAGAGCCTCTGGATAACAATGGTGTCATCCACTAAAGGAACAATCTGTTCGTCAAAAAACTTAACAGCCTGAGAAAATTCCTTCAGGTAGATATATAGGTAATTTTTAAGCAGCAAATAATAAAGCTCCTGTTCCACGGAGGAGATATACGGATAGGTTTCCCCAATCTCCTTAAGCAATAGTTCTGCTTTTTGAACACACCCCTTATCCAGTTCTGCATGTATTTGCCTCAGCTGTTTCATCAAAAACGGATTTTCCCGGTCATAACGAAGCAGGTGGTCAGCAGGGATATCCAATTTTTGAGCCAGATATTCCAAAACAGCCGGTTTTGGAAGCCGGTGGCCTGCTTCAATTTGAAACAGCTCGCTTTTGGATAAATGCCCATCTGCAAGGTCAACCAGTGATAACTGCTGCTCCCGGCGCAGTTTGGCGATGCGTTTGCCGATATGCATGTCACACGTCCCCTTTTTTTATTATTCAGCTATTTTATATTTTGTTTACACACAGGAAGTTTCTAACTAGAGTTTGGCATGGATACCCTTTTAGGACACATAGTGACTTCATCCTTTCTTGATTTTTCTTGTTTGGTCACTTGAAATATTCTCCAAGAAGGGGTGAAGTCCTTTATTTGGACCCGTGTTTGCCCATTTTTTAGATGAATCTGTCTAATTATTTTTTACCATACTTTTAGATTTATTTCAAATGTTTTTAAAATTAAAAAATAGCACCGGAATCCGTGACATATGGGCGGGATTGGTTTAAATGTTTGCCACATGATGACTTATAGACATTAAAATGATCACAAAATATTTGATTATCACCTTAAATACCTATATATTCCAGCCCGTCCAGACGCTGGCGGAGCCGGGCTGGAGACGGTACACTTTTGAGCTGAAGGGCATATTGGAAGAAGTCATCCTCACGAAAGGCTTCGATTTCCCATTGTATCAAAGCAGGTGAGGGATTAATAGATGAATCCTCACGAATTCAGGTCTCCATATAATTGATAAAGGGCTCTTCGCTATTTGCTGTGGGATTAGCAACATTTCATGCCATCCTAAAGAAAGAGGAAGTCAACCATGTACAGTATCTCGACTTTCATTCGGCAAGCTTTGCCTTATTTCAATTCATAGAAGGGTGGTATAACCGTAAAAGAATCCATAGCCGCCTGGGTTACAGAACACCTCAGGAAGTGGAAGATCTTTTGAAACATTCGGCTTAAAACTTAACTTTTTTGTGTCCAGGATATTGACTCAAATCCATAATTAAGTGAGTGGTTGTTTAGTGCAAAATGAAAGTATAGAGTTCTGCAACCGAAAAGTGCAGAGCTTTTCATTATATAAAAAAGACTTGCCAGCCCCTAAAATCCCCTCCGCCACTGTTACGATTGTGAAGAATAAAACAGTGGAGTGATAAAAAGGATGCTGGCAATGTCCGACACTCATCCTATCAAACATTTACGTGACAAAAAAAGCGCGATCCTATTCTCGTTGTCACGCATTCATCGGCCAGTCTTTGTATTGCTGCTCGGCTTGTTCCATGAATTTGTTTGTTAAAAATTGCAATTGTTGGCCGGTAATTTTTTCTTTGATGAGTACTTGCTTGACGGCTAATTTCACTTTAGCGTAAACATCACGACGGTGTGGACTTGTCCAGTCTACGGCTAATTGTTTCTTTAAGGCTTTAACCACCTTATGGATTAAACTAGCAAGAAACTCGTTTGAGAACGCTTCCTGCTCCATAGCAGAGATCGCTTTGTAAAATTCAATTTCTTCCTCTGACAGTCCTAAATCGTGTCGCTTGCGTATTTCTTCTTCCATTTCTTTGCGCATGTTAATCATAACCCTGACCACATCGGCAGCTTGAATGACACGATTATGATAATCCCTTAACGTTTTTTCTAGAAGTTCGCTTAACGCCTTTGACTGTGGGCTTCCTTGGCTAAATGTCACTTTGATTTGGTCCTCTAATAGTTTTTTCAGCAACTTTAAGCGCAAGTCTACATGCTCTTTTTTCGTTAAATCTGCCAAGAACGCATCATCCAATATGCTGATATCCGGACGTTCAATTCCTGCTATTTGGAAAATGTCAACCGTTTCTTTTGCCAACAGGCTGTTATCGATGAGTTCTGATAATCGCTCTTCCAATGTTTTATTTTCACTCGGTTTTTCAATTGATGGACGCAAATGTTTGCGAAGTTGCGCTTTCATCATGAAATAAAGCATGACCTCATCCGCCAGTTCAAGCACATCCGGATGATGTTTCACCAACTGATACGATTTTTCAAGTTTGGCAGCTGCTTGGATATATTCCTCAGGATCTCGGTTTAAAAGAATGTTAACAAGATCTGCAATGAAGTCTTCGCGCTCTAGCTTTGGTTTTGCGCGCCAGTTTTGAACATCAATATCGCTTGGAATAAATCCCCTTACTGTCTCCAGATGATTCATAAAGATGTTAACGGCCTCGGAAATATCATAAGTAGGACTTCCCGTGCCGCCGCTTTGCGTATATTTATGAGTTGCTTCTTTCAGGGATGTGGCAATGCCAATATAATCAACGACGACACCGCCCTCTTTTCCCGGAAACACACGGTTTACACGGGCAATGGCTTGCATAAGATTGTGTCCCCTCATTGGCTTATCGACATAAAGGTAAGAAAGCGGTTTAGCGTCCATTCCTGTCAGCCACATATCGACGACAATGACAAATTTCAAAGGATCTTCTGGGTCACGAAGTTTGGCTTTCACTTCTTCTTGCTCTTTTTTCGATTTAATATGCGCATATTTGCTTCCCGGCTGAACTTCGCGCCACTCTTTAGGATCCTTTGATACATCCCCTGTCATAATCACTTCAACAGGAGGACATTCCGGAATTTCTCTTAGATAGTTATACAAATCAACCGCAATGCGCCGGCTCATGCAGACAATCATCGCTTTTTGAAATGGATTGGCGACTTGGTTAAAATGTGATACGATATCTTTGGCTAAACGACGGAGCCGTTTTGGAGTACCGACGACTTTTTCCAGAGCGGCCCATTTTCTTTTATAGCTCTCTGACTCTTCATCGTCTTCCCCTGCTTCTTCGATAATTTTTCTGTATTTTTCATCAATGTCCTCAGTAGATAAATCAAGCGGAATTAGACGGCTTTCATAGTAGATTGGCAATGTCGCTTTGTCTTCGACCGCCTGAGCCATATCGTAGCGGTGGATAATATGTCCAAAAATTTCTTCTGTATTGTTATCAACAAAATCGACCGGGGTTCCCGTAAATCCAATATAGGAAGCGTTCGGCAAAGCATAACGCAACTGAGCGGCAAATCCGCCCGCAAAACCGGCTTGGGTGCGATGTGCTTCATCGGCAATCACGACAATGTTTCGTCTTTCCGATAAAACAGGGTGTCGGGTTTCTCCTTCTTTTTTACGGAATTTTTCAATGGTGGAGAAAATGATTTGTCCCGCTTCCCCTCTCAGTAATGTTCGCAACTGTTCGGTACTTTCCGCGTGATGCACATGGCCGATGTAAGATTTCCCTTGCACAAACGTCTCATACAACTGTTCGTCTAAGTCATTACGATCCACTTGAATGACAATAGATGGATTTTCCAGTTCAGGATGGCGCGATAAAATTCCTGCGAAAAATAACATGCTTAGCGATTTGCCCGAACCCGTTGTATGATACATCACCCCGATTTTCCGATCCCCATCCGGCCGCGTTGCACGGATCGCTTCATTGACAGCGAAGTTTACACCAAAAAATTGGTGATATTTCGCGCCAATTTTTGTAATTTTGCTTCCTTCCTCCAAAAAGACAATGAAATTACGAATATAATTTAGCAGACGGTCTTTTGGGAATAATCCTTCAATCAGCGTGCGCATCGTATTGGCGCGGTTGTTATCGACATTTCGTCCATCAATCGATTTCCATGAAGCAAAGAAATCGTAATCAGCAAACGGCATCCCATGCTTCGTTTCCACGTTATCGGAAATGACAACAAAAGCGTTGTAGTTAAATAATTGCGAGATATCATACGTATAGTTTTGAATTTGGGTATATGCATCATAAACAGTCGCTTGCTCGTTGTTCGGATTTTTCAACTCAAACACAATCAGCGGCAAACCATTAATGTATATAACGATATCTGGCCGGCGGGACATGCGTCCTTCAATCGGCAATTGATTGACCACTAAAAAGTCATTGTTCTCCGGATGTTCCCAATCGATCGGGAAAACATGAGGCGTGTATGTTTCATCGTTTACCTCATAAGAAAATTCAAGTCCTTTCGTCAACATTTGGTGAAAATGCATATTTCGGTTAATCAGTTTTACCCCATCCGGCGCCGTCAAAATTTGAGCAAGCCTTTTGATTTCTTGTTCCGGTATGACCGGATAAGCCTTCTTTAAGAAGGCTTCCAACCGACCATAAAGAACTACTTCGTGAAGACTATTACGCTCTCCACGCTGAAACAATTCCTGCGCATGAAGATAGTCATAACCTAACCGCTTTAAACGCTCAATCGTCGTCTCTTCAAATTCCGTTTCACCTAGAGGTCTCGTTGCCATGTTGCTTGCACCTCCTAGTCAAATGTAAGTCTATTAAAGCACTTCTTCTACTTGCTTTTCGGCTTGAGATACATCAATTTCACCGGATAAAAGGCGAGGGAGGAGAAAATCTCTTAAAGACGAAAGTTGGAAAACCTCACTTCTATTTAAAGAAATCTGGTCTATTATGTTGTTAAAAGTATCTATAATATCTTTTATTTGTTTGAAATCGTTTGGCATTGCTATGCCTTCCATCTTAACAAATTCCTTTGCTTGGAAATTGCCTATACCATTACTTGAGACATTCTGGTAGTCCTCCATTTTCCCTGTATCATACAGATAATTGAGGTGTAGATATGCTAAAGAAGCAAATTTCTTCTCTTTTAATCTAAATAATTTACAAAAACTCGCGCATATTAAATTTGTGCCTAAAATATTGATTAACTCTTTTGTTACAATAAAACTTTTGCCTACGCATCTAGTAGATGAATTTACAGAGTTTTCTATTATTATGTCTCTTTCCATCATCCTTCTTTTATCGAAACTATTAGTTTTGATAAATCGTTTCGGAATGTTACCAAATTCGCCATTACTTAACTTATCAAAGTCGGATCCCCGAATAACTCCAACCTCAACATTTTCAATTTCATTAGGTTCATCTTTCCCCCAATCTCCTCCTATATAAGAATCAAGTAAATCACTGTATTTGTGGATTGTCCATCCCTTTGGAATCATCCCTAATTCCGACTCCACAAACTCCCCATCTTGAAATGGTCCAAAATCAACAAACCAATGTTTGTAAAGCGTCATGGCCATTTCTTCGAGGGTTTCGTTCATTTGGAGATTGAGTTCGATTTTATCATCTAATGAACCTAGTATCGATGCTATACTCTCTTGAATTTCAAGAGGAGGTAGGAGAATTTTTACGTTATCAAAAGTCTTTAAATTGATATTATCCTGAACCGTTCCGTAAGCAAGTTGCTGAATATTTTTCTTATACCATTGAAGATAATAATATATATAATAAACATTACATTTATCCTTATCTGGTATAAATCCAACAACACTGTCAGGAAAACAAGCATCTATTCCTAGAATAGCAGTTTCTGCTATATTCGCTGCTATGGTAATACAGAGAGTTCCTTTTGGCCACAGTCTACTTTGGGCTAACCCCACTTCATTATAAGTCTGCTCATATTTTGTTATAGTTCTATTAGCATTTTTTATATCTCCTGTCTGAATAAATGGGTATTTTCCCCCATAAAGGATCGGATCATAGCGAGGACGATGTTTTGATTTTCCTCGTGCAAGTTCTCCGATTTCTTTTAGAGTGACTTCCCTCCACTGACTCATACTAATCCCTCCAAGTCTTTCTTAATCTTCTCTTGAAGGCGATTAGACTCTTCAAATTGTTCTAAAAGACGCTGTGTCAATTCAGCCATTTTTTCTTCAAACGGTACATCGTCTTCATTGGATACTTCCGTCCCAACATAAATCCCCGGTGTTAATTTGTAGTCATTGGCTCGTACTTCATCAATTGTTGCAACTTTACAGAACCCGACAATATCTTCGTATCCTTCAGCACCTTCGTATTTGTAGGCACGATAAACGGCTGCGATTTTATCAATTTCTTCTTTGGACAGTGCTTTTTGCTTACGGCTGACGAGCGTCCCCATTTTGCGGGCATCGATAAACAAAATTTCATTTTTTCTTGCCCGATAGCCGTTTTTGCCGTCACGGTTTTTGCTTAAGAAAAATAAACAACATGGAATGACTGTCCTAAAGAACAGTTTTTCAGGCAATTGAACAATGCAGTCAATATATCCTTCATCCACTAATTTTTGACGGACCTCTTTCTCCTCTTTCACATTCGTGGTCATCGCTCCGTTTGCCATCACAAACCCTGCGGTACCTGTATCATTTAAATGATATAGGAAGTGTTGCATCCACATATAGTTCGCATTGCTGTTTGTGACTGGTCCGATTAAGCGCGGGTCATTTTTTGATAAACGGTCTGCTCCCCAGTCTTTTTGGTTAAACGGCGGATTGGCAATCACGTAATCGGCCTTTAAATCAGGGAACTGATCGTTTAACAGCGAATCACCCAAGCGAATTTCCGCATTGATGCCATGCAATAAAACGTTCATTTTTCCAAGACGTACGGTCGTTACCACATTTTCCTGCCCGTAAAACGAAAGAGCGTGTTTGTTTGGCGCATATTCTTCACTTTGGATAAACATCCCGCCGCTACCGCACGCTGGATCAAACACAATCCCACTTTTCGGCTCCAGCATGGCAACAAGCAGTTTAACAATACTGGATGGTGTAAAGAATTCTCCGCCTCTTTTACCTTCGGAAGCGGCAAAAGAACTAATAAAATACTCATAAGTACGGCCCAATATATCTACACTGTCATCCGTATTGGCACTAAACACATCTCGAGAAAAAATTTCGATTAATCCCGCCACGTTTTCAGGTGGTAAGTTCGAACCTTGGTATATTCGCGGCAATATGCCTTCCAGTTCTGGGTTTTCCTCTTCGAGACGCTTCATCGCGTTATCAAGAATCTCTTTAATATTCGGCTGCTTGGCGTTTTTCATAATATAAGACCAACTTGCTTCTTCAGGCACGACAAAGACGTTTTCCGCCTTATATTGGTCCGGGTCGGTGATGATGATTTGCTGCATTTCATCATCTTCCGTATACCAATCGCTGCTTGGATCTTTTACGATTTGCTCTAATTCTTTTCGGCGCTTTTCGTACTTGTTAGAAAGATAGCGCAAAAAGATTAACGGAAGTACATAGTGTTTATAATCAGCAGGAGCCACACTCCCGCGCATTTTATTGGCTGCTTCAAATAAATCCTTTTGAAAATCGATGTCTGCTTTTACAGTCATACTCTTCCTCCTGCTTCTTTATCTTTTTCATACTAGATTTGTTGAAAAACAAAAGTAAAGACTTGAAATCATTAGGATGCTCCAAAGTGTTCCAACTTTAATTATACAGCGTTCCATACACCTTAGAAATATTATAACAACTTCAACTTTTTACCAGAAGATGCAGAATAGTTTTTATAAATGTATTCTGATAAAGCTAATGCATCATCCTGTATTTTCTCCACATCCCATTTATCGTTGGATAAACGCCTCTTTGAGGTTAGAACAATACTTCTATATCCTTTCTTTATTTCCCAATCATACGCAAAACTGACTTGTTGATTAGCTTCCATAAGTATGTTCCGGATTGTTTCAGCATGATCCTGTCTGCGTAGCCAGATGTTTGGCTCTCTTTGCCCATGACCGTCACAACTCATAGAAGTATATAACCCGACTTTATTTAATGCAAATACTAGACTAGCAATGCCGCTATCCAAATCCAATATAGAGAGGTCGTTGTCCGGATTATGATTCCATGCAACTGGGACTTCTTGTGGTCTTAAAACAGAAAACCAGTTCCATCCTTGTCGATGAAAAAACTCTATTTGCTGGAATAGTTCATCCGAAACAAGGGTATTCGGCTTCAGCCGAATCCCTTGTTCGCCAATGCTGATGCCTATTTGTAATGCTGTTAATAAACTGATCATTTCGATGAAGTTAGATTTTGAATACCATACATCCAAAACTAATTCTTCATCTACTACGTCCACCCAAAACCCTCGTCTTCTTAGACTATTTCTTAATTCAAGAAGAAGTTTCTTTTTCAACACTCATTCCCCCTGCTTTATCATTGGTCGGATAAAAGCTCCAATGCCAAACTTTTGATAAGCATCAAAGTATTTTTGCTTCCTCTCTTCATAAGCTTTGCGAATTAATTCATCTGCTTCTTCCAGCTGTCTAATCATCTCCTGTTGCTGCTCAATAGGAAGCAAAGGCAACTCAATGGAGCGAATATCATTTGGAGTTAAAACTGTTGCAATAGATCCGCTTTGATGAGCTTCAAAAAAGTATTGGCCAATCGGACTTTCTAAGAAACGTTTAACGTAGACAGGATCGACTTCTTTCGTAGAATGAAGGCGAATGATAATAAACATATTCGATACTAAAATCGTTCCATCGTATTCCGGAACAATGGCAATTTTCTGTTGGGTTCCCCTACTTGACACTAAAATGTCCCCCGGCTGTGCGGTAACACGCTGTACATCTCTTGTTTGAATCGGAAATTCATCAATGGTTTCAAAGCGTATTTCTCCATTTTCGATATCTCGTATTTGAATAACAGGGAATAACTCCCCGTCTGCACTTTCGATTTGTCTACGGGTTGGAAGATTCACGCCGCGGATGACCTCCGCAATGTCCCCGATCTGCACAAGTTTTTCCGCTTCGCTTTCGTATTTTTTCTTATTAAAGACGATCTTGCCGAATTCTGTGTCCAGTTCCACATGAATAAAGTATAAGGATGGGTTTAAGTCCCAATTATTTTCGGCAATTTCATCTATAGTAACAATGCGTGAGTATTTTTCTTTGTTTTCATATTCCTCGAGCGTTTCAATGATTTTCTGGACATGTTTGGAAGTCAAATATTTCTGTGTTCTTGTCCGCTCATAATCCCCTTCGGCATTAATGAATTGCACTTTGCCTTTTTTGTGGCTTGGTTTATGTTTATTCAATAGAAGAAGCGCCACCTGAATACCCGTTCCGCTAAATAAATTGTTTGGAAGGGAAACAATGCTTTCGATTACATCGTCTTTTAATAAGATGGAGCGAATTTTTCTTTCTGCCGCACCTCTAACCAGTGTTCCAAAAGGAACGATTAATGCCGCTTTCCCTTCCTGATTTAAAGACGCCAATGCGTGTAATATAAAGGAATAATCTCCTTGTGATTTAGATGGAAGATCATATAATTCAAATCGATGATAAGGGTCATTGATGGCAAACTCATATCCCCAATCTCTTAAACCGAATGGGAAATTCATCATAATATAGTCAAATTGCATCAGGCGCCCATTTTCGAGCCATTTCGGGTCACGAATGGTATCACCCAATTTCATATCCCCCTGTTCTGGCAAGATATGATTGACAAACAAATTCAGCTTGCCAATAACATATAACTCCTCATTAATCTCTTGTCCATAAACAGTAATATCTTTTCCTTTGCCTTTAACGTATCGGTAGGCATCAACCAGTATATTTGCAATTCCAGCGGTTCCGTCATATACGGATCCCGTAATTGGCTTTAATGCCTGAATCATTAGCTGTGACAGGCCATCGGGTGTGAAGTCATAACCTTTTGAAGATGCAAGCAGCTCTTTTATTAATGTTTCAAAAAAAACTGCCGTAGCCTCGCTATGTTGATACTCCGTTTTCGTTAATCCATATCGTTCAAGAAGAACCACTAATTTATAAAGAGTGGTTTCCTCGATGTTCTTGAATGTATCGTTAAGAAACACGCCAGAGAGTGAAGGCTCTATACTTTCAAGCATACGGTATAAAGATTGGATGGTCTCTTTTACATTTCCGCGGCGATTTTTAAGTTCTTCCCTTGTTATGATGTTTGTAAGCTTCTCACCATATTTTTCATTCTCCATGGCAAAAAACAGAGTATGCAGCTTTAATAATTCGACTGTTAATCCTTTTTCCGCTTCAATTTCTTTCTTATTAAATTGATTTTCTAATTCATGAATAAATTGCAACGCTTTGTCGCGGCTCATTATTTTACCTCCTAACTTTTTAATAAAGTATTATTAATTCCTTTTTAATTTTAATACAAAAAAGAAACTTCCTTATGCAATAATTCCATTGTCGCAAGGATTGTCTTCAAAGACATTACTCATTATTTAATGAAGTAACTTATGGTTGACCATCCCTGCGCTTTTAATATAACATACAACGAAATTTTTGTAAAGGGTATTTTTAATTCCTTTTAGTTTTATTACAATTCCCCCAAAAACAGAAATTATAAACCATAATTTGAGTATGATAAATGTAATAGAGGGTGTCCTAAAAGTGATCGCTTTTAGGACATCCTGTTAAAACAGAGTTAGAACCCTTTAGTTGACTAAAGGTGCAAGTACTTGTGCAAGTTTTTAAATCACAGGGATTTTAACACAATTGCCAATAAAACGAAAAAAGCTTGAAACCCTTGATACACAAGGATTTCAAGCCTCTCGCTCTAGTGATTCCGACTGGGCTCGAACCAGCGATCTCCACCTGTCAAGGTGAGGGTTGCCAAACATAAACATAAAGATTAATCCGTTACTTTATCTTTGATTAAGGGGACAATTTGCTCCAGGGAGCGGGGATTTTCCAAGGCTGATGTGTCTCCCAACGGTTGCCCGAGGTATTTGGCCCGGATTAAACGGCGCTGGATTTTTGCATTACGGGTACGGGGCAGATCGTCCACAAAACAGATTCGGTGAGGTTTCAATGCTTTACCCAGGCGGCTGGTCACTTGTCCTACCAACTCCTGTTCTAACGCTTCCGATGGCGAATATCCGGAGCGCAGGACAACAAACAGTACAGGTACTTCTCCTTTGACCTCATCTGGGACGCCAATCGCTGCCGCTGCACTGACGGCTGGATGCTCGGATACAGCCGATTCAATTTCAGAGGGGCCCACCCGTTTGCCAGCCACCTTAATCGTGTCATCGGCACGACCTAAAATATACCAAAAACCGTCGTCATCTACTGCGGCCCAGTCACTGTGGGCCCACACATCCGGCCATTTTGACCAGTAGGTTTCCAGATAACGCTGATCATCCTGCCAGAACGATTGGGTCATGCCTACAAATGGTTTTCTGATCACAAGCTCTCCAACCGAGCCGACAACCGAATGCCCCTCTTCATCCACCACATCAGCAGCTATGCCGGGCAGCGGGCCATGAAATGAACATGGCTTAAGCGGCAGAGTGGGGTAGCAACCCAGGATCCCACCGGACACTTCTGTTCCACCTGAGTAGTTAATAATTGGACAGCGGCCCCGCCCCACTTTTTCCAGGAACCATTGCCACGATTTGGCCGTCCATGGTTCACCAGTTGAACCCAAGAGGCGCAAGGAAGATAAATGATACCGGGTTGTCCATGCATCCCCATGATTCATCATGGCGCGAATCACAGTGGGGGCGATGCCCAAAACAGTCACCTGATGTTTCTCCACCAGCTGCCACAACCGTTCCGCATGGGGATAATCGGGCGTCCCTTCATACAGGACCATTGTTGCCCCGTGCATGGTGGTTCCCAAGAACAGCCAAGGCCCCATCATCCAGCCAATATCTGTCAGCCAAAAGATGCGGTCTGAGGCTTTCACATCAAAACAGAAATACATGTCGATTGCATTTTTGATCGGGAAGCCCGCATGGGTGTGTACCGTCCCCTTCGGACGCCCTGTTGTGCCAGACGTGTAAATGATCATAAACGGTTCATCACTGGCCAGCGATGCCGTTTCTACTGGTGTGTGATGGTCTTTAAGCAATTCATCATACCAGATATCCCGCCCCTCTTGCCACTCGACCTCCTGGCCAGCACGCTTCACCACCACCTGATGTTCAACAGACGGGACTGCTTGCAGAGCTTGATCGGCGACTGCTTTCATCGAAACAATGCGCCCCCGCCGGTAAAAGCCGTCTGCCGTAATCAACAGCTTCGCTTTACAATCGTCCAGGCGTTTAGCCACTGCGTCAGCCGCATAGCCGGAAAAAATGGGAATAACAACTGCCCCTATTTTAGCGCAAGCAAACAGGGCAACAGCGGTTTGGGGCAACATGGGCAAAAAGATGCCGACCCGGTCACCTCTGTCAATGCCCAATGCCTTCAGTCCCGCAGCCAGCCTATTGACCTCCCGGCTCAACTTGGCATAATTCCATTCACAACTATCCCCTGGCTCCCCTTCCCAAATCAGAGCCGGATGATCGCCACGTCCACTCTCGATATGTTTTTCAAGACAATTGTCCACCAGATTGGTTTTGCCACCGACAAACCAACGGGGCCATTGCATCCCTTTGGACAAATCAACCACTTGCCGATAAGGGTGATGCCATTTAATATGAAGCGCTTTCAACACAGCTTCATAAAACCATTCCAAATCTTCCGTCGACTTTTTCAACAACTGGGCTAAATCCTCAAGGCCGTGCTGCTTTAGAAAGCGGGTCAGATTAGCATCCTTGATTTGTTCTTCACTCGGCTCCCAAGCAACAGGAAAATGTTTAAATTCATTTAAACGATCGTCAGCAGACGGTATTTCCCGCGCACTCACCATTAATCCCTCCTTGCCTGATTCTCGCTGTGTTGGTCAACCGTTTGACCAAGTCTTTAAGCTGTGAGCAGTTACCCCGTAAGCCGTTCGATATTACGGATGACCTCTTGGACATGCCCTTTAACCTTCACTTTACGCCACTCTTTGACAATCTTGCCCTCCGGGTCAATGACAAACGTGGAGCGTTCAATGCCCATATATTCCTTGCCAAACATTTTCTTTAAGGTCCACACTTGAAAATGTCTGGCCAGACGCTGCTCTGTATCGGCCAAGAGCAGAAAAGGAAGATGGTGTTTTTCAATAAATTTTTGATGGGACTTCACATCATCAGGACTGACGCCAATCACCTTTACCCCCAGCTCTTTCAGGCGCTGATGATGGTCCCTAAAGTCGCATGCCTCTGTGGTACAGCCTGGTGTCATATCTTTGGGATAAAAATAGAGTACGACAAATTGCCCTTTAAAATCTGTCAGAGCGACCTCTTCGCCGTTTGAAGCAGGCAAACGGATGTCGGGAACGAATTGCCCTACCATTGTTTCAGCCATCTGTTTCACCTCAGCTTTTATGGATAGTGTCTATTGATAGTGTAACACAATCCCGCCCCCTTTGTTCAGGTCATAATTAGAGCAAACACCGGCTATCAATAGCCATGCGAAAAATGTGTGCAACCAAAAGCCCTTGCCACCCGGGGGCGTGAGCAGTTCGCTCACGCCATCCCTGCGGCAAGGGACAAATGTTTAAGGAGTTCAGTGGATTATGATTGTGCAGTTGTGAATTGCTCTTCCTCTGTTGAACCGGCCAGGGCGGTCGTAGAAGAGGTGCCTCCGGAGATGACTTGGGCCACTTCGTCGAAATATCCGGTTCCCACTTCCCTCTGGTGACGGGTAGCCGTGTAACCGAATTTTTCGCTGGCAAATTCGGCCTGTTGCAATTCTGAATAGGCAGCCATGCCACGTTCTTTGTAGCCTCTGGCCAATTCAAACATGCTGTAATTGAGGGAGTGGAAGCCGGCCAGGGTGACAAACTGGAACTTGTAACCCATTTTGCCCAGCTCTTTTTGGAAGTTAGCAATGGTTTCATCATCCAGCTTCTTCTTCCAGTTAAAGGACGGCGAGCAGTTGTAGGCCAGAAGTTTACCCGGATATTTCGCATGGATTGCTTCAGCAAACCGCCTGGCTTCTTCAAGATTGGGCTCTGAAGTCTCGCACCAGATCATGTCGGCATAAGGCGCATAAGCCAATCCCCGGGCAATCGCTTGCTCCAGTCCTGCTTTCACATAGTAGTAACCTTCAGGGGAACGCTCTCCAGTCAAGAAAGGATGATCATAAGGATCCACATCACTGGTCAAGAGCCGGGCGGCGTTGGCATCAGTACGGGCAATGAGCACAGTGGGCACGCCCATAACGTCTGCAGCCAGCCGGGCAGCAATCAGGTTGCGAATGGCATGCTGGGTAGGAAGCAACACCTTGCCCCCCAGATGTCCGCACTTTTTCTCGGAAGCCAGCTGGTCTTCAAAGTGGACCCCTGCTGCACCGGCTTCTATCATCGCTTTCATCAGTTCAAACACATTGAGCGGACCGCCAAATCCTGCTTCGGCATCGGCTACAATGGGGGCAAACCAGTAACGGTCGCTTTTACCTTCCGCATGTTCAATTTGATCAGCCCGTTGCAAAGCTTGGTTGATGCGTTTAACCACATGGGGCACACTGTTGGAAGGATACAAACTTTGGTCCGGATACATTTGGCCGGCCAAGTTGGCATCAGCTGCCACCTGCCACCCGCTGACATAAATCGCTTTTAGGCCCGCTCTCACTTGCTGCACTGCTTGATTCCCAGTCAGGGCACCCAAAGCGTGAACATAATCTTCAGTATTAATCAGTTCCCACAGGCGTTCGGCCCCCATGCGGGCTAAAGTGTACTCAATCTTGATCGAACCTCTCAAGCGCAAAACATCCTCTGCAGTGTAGGGGCGTTCAATCCCTTTCCACCGTTCTGATTTCCAGCTTTCCTCCAAAGCCAAAATGTCTTTTTCGTTTATCATGACAACCACTCCTATCCACGGAATTATTTTTTTAATATTTCTTAAAAAGATATACTCCCCATTTTGCGAAAAATGAGCGACGTGCTATAATGGAGGGGAACACCTTAACGCCATATTGAATCTCTTCCTTGTGATCAACATGTCTGACAGTCGGTGAATTCGGCTGCCAGAACGTTGATCACTTTTTTAATCGATGGCCCCATTTCCCAAGCAGGTTTGGCAAATATGAAATCCTTCACCATGGCAGTGGGGACAAGGGGTGTCTTGATTGACAAAACCTTGGCCGTGACACTGGCTGCACTCCACATCGCCGTGTCCGCCGCAGCGATAACAATCCATCAGTCTCCCTCCTCTCTTACTGTTGATGAGCACCGGATAATTGTTATACATCTGTACTAATACAGATTTTATTTTGTTGATACTATTATATAACAATACTTTTTGATTGATCAATATTAATTTTCAAATTTTTTTGTTTGGTTCTTAGGACCTAAAACTTTAATACTGGGATGAGTTAACGTAGATCAAATAACTGTATACAAAATATAAGACAACCAGCATAGCAGACGGGAGTGGATAAAAAAGGGGACGGGGCTGCCTGCGGCCCATGGCGTAAAGCACAATTCCCAATAATACAATAGCTGACATGGCCGTCAGACGGTGTGTCTCATCAGCCATATACAAAAGCGGGCCTTTCCGATATAAGAGATCCGTAAGACCTAATATTAAGATGTTAAATAAATTGCTGCTTAAAACAGAGCCAATAGCCAATTGGTAGTTACGCAGTTGAAAGGCGGTATAAACTGAAACAGACTCAGGCAATGAAGTGGAAGCAGCAATCAAAAAGCTGCCGACAAAGGTAGAGCCCAATCCGGTTAGTTTGGCAATACGGTCACCGGTCATCGTTAAGACTGATCCAGCCACCAGAATGATGACAGAAGCAACGATGAAACCAATCCAGGCCTGGCGGACAGGAATATCCCGCGACGGATCGTTTGATTGCCGCCCCCTATCTGCTTCTGCTTTAACGGGGATAGACATGGTCTTACGTGTGACAGGAACCGACACTTCAGCCCCATCCTCTTTATTTAGCCGGGATATGAGCACCATGCCTGTTCCGTACACGGCGATAAGAAACAATGTATCCACCCCCACACCCCATATTTCGTAAGGAAACTTGGCAAGCAAGAATAAAAAGACGGCCATGCTCAGGTAAAGCGCCAAAACAGCGGTATATTTTAATGCTCTGGTTGTATGCAACAAGCCTTGCTGCTGGCGGAAATACAGGTCAAAAACCGCAATGATCAACAGATTAAATAAGTTGCTGCCTAGTACATTTCCCACGGCAAGATCAGGGCTATTAATCAAAATTGAGGTTACACTGGTGGTCACCTCAGGTAAAGACGTGGCCACAGCGAGCAAGACAGCACCAATGATCATACCTCCAAACGCTGTTTTATGGCTGATCACGTCGGCGTAGGTGGACAAACGTACAGCCACAACAATGGTTACCAAAGCGGAAATGACAAATAATAGATAGACCATAAGAGCACCCCTGTCAGCATAATAGGCTCTTTATGAGATTGTTTCCCGTTTGACCGCCGCTCATGCATGACAGGGGCTAATGCTACAACTTGAAACGATTTACTTGTTCTTTTAACTGACTGGCATAGGATTCCAGATCATCTGCCAGACGGGCTAATTCCTCCATGGCAGCAGTCTGCTCTTCAATAGAGGCTGACACTTCCTCCGTTCCGGCCGCTGTTTGTTGTGTTATAGAAGTGATAGTATCCAACCCTTTTAACATTTTTTCTTTCTGTTCTACCATGTTTGTAATGGATTCCACCACATTGCCAATGAATTGGTCAATAGCACTAATCTGGCTCATAATGGTTTCAAAGACATGTTGTGTACCAGTGACTGCTTTACTTTGCTCCTCTGTTGCTTGCAACGTTTCTTCCATGATCTGAACCGTCTTGCGGGTATCCGCTTGAATCTCGCCAATCATGCCACTGATACGCTGCAATGCTTGTTCTGATTGCTCTGCCAGCTTGCGCACTTCACCGGCCACAACCGCAAATCCTCGGCCGTATTCACCGGCTCGGGCCGCTTCAATGGCCGCATTTAAGGCCAGTAAGTTGGTTTGATTGGCAATTTCTGAAATGGTGCTCACAATCTCGCCGATGTGCTTTGATCTTTCTTCCAAGACCTGAATAGCCTTGACCACTTCTTCCGTCATGGCGCTCGCCCGGTCAGATTGTTCCCGGAGATGATTCATCTGGCTGAGGCCGTCTTTTGAAGCTGCCAACATCGATTGTGAGGCCGTCTTAATCTCTTGACCCTGATCTTCGATCACCTTGATTTGCTCGGCCAAGTGGGTCACGGCCTGGGCATTTTCAACAACCAGCTCAGATTGCTGAGTGGCACCGGAAGCGATCTCCTCCATTGCTTTGGCCACTTCTGTTGAAGCCGCTGAACTTTGCTCTGAACTGGTAGCCAATGTTTGTGCTGACTCAGCGACCTGATCTGACATGTGCGACACGCTGGCAATCATCTGCTTCATTTGGCTGACCATGAGATTAAATCCTGCAGCCAGTTGGCCTATTTCATCCTTGTGCTTTACACTTACGACGGTATTCAGATCCCCGGACTCCACTTTCTTCATTGCTCTGGTCAGCTGATTAATCGGTTTGGTTATGTTTCTGGCCAGGAAAAAGGAGATGATGATACAAGCTAACATGACCAGACCAAACATCACCACCATCGGGTAGATCATCTTGGATGACTTTTGTTCAAACTCATGCCGTAAAACAACCCCCGCCAGCTTCCAGCCTGTCGTTGGATTGTTCACAAAGGCCATGATCCGGTCACTGCTGTCGTAAGTATACTGCACGATACCCGCTTCCCCACTCCTTTCCATCTCGGTGTAAAAAGTTTCACTGCTCATATCCTGGCCTACCAGATCCGGGTCAGGATGGGCCAGCAACACGCCGTGGTTATCAAACAGAATACCGTAACCTGTCTGTCCAAAATTGACCCGGCCAATCAACTCGACCAAAGTTTGGGCCGAAATATCCAGCCCCACCACAGCCACCAGGCTCCCCCCATCCAAAACCGCCTTGGCAGCCGTAACGACCAGGTTGCCAGTCACTGCATCTATGTAGGCATCTGTCCAAATGACATGATCAGGATGTTCTACTGCTTGTTCATACCAGGGCCGTACACGCGGGTCATAATCATCCGGCAAGGATTGAGTGGGGTATAATATCATATCTCCCTCAGCTGTCCCCACGTAGATGTTTAGAATCTGTTCTGCATGATGTTCTTGATAGTTGGCAAATTGCTGCAGTATGGTTTCTTCTTCAAGCCCCTTAACCGCCTCATTGTTGGCAAACATCAGTGCGTTCCGTTCAATATTATGGAAAAACAATTCAAATGACTGGTTAAGCTGGTCCATGCTCCCCATCATTTCCTGCGACAATTCTTCTTCCAACAGCGTAGCGCCAAACCGGTAACTGAAAAAAGAAAGGATGAGGCCAGCCACTAAAATGACTATGACAAATGGGATACTAATCTTGTAACGTAAACTGAGTGATTTCATCCGCGTTTCCTCCTTGTCTGTTTTGACATATTCATTATTTACCTGACAAAGCCGGGCCGTCCATTATATGTGTCGGCAAGTTTCAAGCTGATTTTAATACTATTTTTTAAGCATTAGCAGATATTTCTATTTTTCATAATTATGTAAAATATATGCACAGAAAAAAGGGCGAGGCAATGCTCCGCCTTTTTCCCTCAATCTGAAACCATTTTCTTTTATACCTTGTACTATTTAACCTGTATAGCTTGTTCAGCGTCCACATACCCTTTACCTTGCACCTGAGGCAGCAAGCCCCAATCTTGTGCAGTCTCCAGCAGCCGGCGTTTCACCTCATCCGGTCTCAGACCGGGATGTTGCTCTAGAATCAGCGCAGCCACACCGGCACAAATGGGGGTGGCCATGGAGGTGCCTGACATGGTCAGATAATACTCTCCCACCCGCCCGGATTTGGAAGCTTTATCCAAAAAGGAACCTGGTGCACGCCAAGAAACAATATTCACACCCACCACTGCACCCCGGCCATCACCGTTGACAAGGAGCCGGTCCCATACGATTAAGCACTTTAACGCCAATCACATGAGCTTCCGACGCAGGGCCTGTATAAGTGCCATTTGAACTGTAGCCATTGGACACAGCGTCTCCAGCACAATGAGTCCCGTGGTCATTGTCATCATAAGGTTCAGTGTGCCGGTTGACAAAATCTTTAAAGGCCACAAGCCGGTTCTCGGGATTGATTAAATCAGGATGGGGATAAATTCCCGTATCAATAACGGCGATCGTCACACCTTTTCCGGTCAATCCTTGGCGATGCACGCGATGGAACGCCAACAAAGCTTGAAACGGTGGTTGTCCCATGCCAGTAAAAATAAGCCTTTAGCATCAATATATCAAACAGCAACAAAAAAGCTTGCAGACCTTGTGAACCTGGGTACTTCAGCGTCTGCAAGCGGAGAGACTGAATGATAACGTCTCAGTATCCTTTAACAGGTATTTTTGCTTATTCTTCCTCTGGCCAGAAGGGATTGCGCCATTCCATCAAGGCCGCATAGTTGTGTGACTCTTCATCCTCTATATAATTGGGCACGACCCCCAAAGGCGTGCGTCCACAACGGAGAAGAAAGCTGATCACCGGGTCCTTAAGCTCACCGTTCACAACTTTTTGCAGGTATTGATCGGCTGACATGTGCGAGGCATGTCTGTGATAACCGGGCATGCGGCCGCCGCCTAACAGGCGCTCCAATCCTTTGTGCACCACCACTTCATACATGGATTGCATGAGCCATTTGCCCAGATCAAGGCCCCGGTAGGCCGGCCGGACACAAATATCGACCACATACAGAGTGTTTCCTTGCGGGTTATGATTGGTAATGTAGCCGTTATCTGTTATCTCTTCCCAGGTATGGGCAGGGTGGCTGGGATCAAAGTCGACAATGAGCCCTGTCATCGATCCGGCCAGCGTTCCTTCCACTTCCACACACAGGGCCCCCTCTGGAAACAGGGTCACATGATTGTGCAATTGCTGTTCATTCCACCACAGCTCAGAGGGAAAAGGAGGCGGAAAACTTTCCTGTTGAATGCGGATCAGTTCCGCAAAATCCTGCTCAGTATAGTTGCGGATGACCACCCGGGCATTTTTCCCTTGATAGGGAAGATAAAGCTTTTTATACACTGCCACATCTCCCCTTAAGTCCAATCGGGATATAAATCAGTCCGGCGGTCGCGCCAGGTGCGAACCGCGCCATGGTTGCGGATTTTGTCCAGCAGTTCAAGGTCAAGATCAGCGGTAATCACCATATCTTGATTGACCTCTCCTTCCATGAGAATGCCTCTTGGCGGGAAGGGAATGTCGTTAGGCGTAATGATCGCTGCCTGACCATAATTGGCCCGCATAAAGTCCACCGTCGGCAGCGAACCAACCGTACCGGTGTTAACCACGTAAACCTGATTTTCCACCGCCCGGGCGTGTGAGGTATAGCGGACCCGGTAAAAACCGTGCTGATCATCAGTGCACGAAGGACAAAAGATCACATTGGCTCCCTTGGCCCTCACCATTCTGACCACTTCGGGAAATTCAATATCATAACAGGTCAGCATGGCTACAACACCTTTCTCTGTTTGAAACACCTGCAAATCCTCGCCTGGGGTTAATTTCCAGTTTTCTTCTTCTGTCGGGGTCAAATGCAGTTTGGCCTGGGTAGCCACCCGGCCGTCCGGATCAAACAGGTGAGCCGTGTTATACAACTTGCCTTGTCTTTCCACCACATGAGTGCCGCCGATAATATACAAGCCATGTTCTGTGGCCAGTGACGTGAACAATTCCAAGTAATCGTCCGTAAACTGGGCCAGTTCTTGTATGGAATAGCCCTGCGGGTGCTCTTTGTCCCGGATGGACATTAATTGGGTGGTGAAAAACTCGGGAAACAATACATATTCAGCATCAAATTCAACCGCTGTCTTCACATAATGGGTTACCTGTTCAGCAAACTCGCGAAAGTCGTGAATCGTATGCAAATGATATTGAACGGCAGACACGCGCATGTTCAATTAAAGTCCCCCTTTTAAGCGTCCTTCCTTTTCCCTGTTTGCTAGTTTTGATATAGCGTACTGCTTATGGTGGCACTTCTATTTTTGCGTCCAATCAAAATGGAAGCTACCTGGTTTGTCCACCCGCTGGAAAGTATGCGCCCCAAAGTAATCCCGCTGGGCTTGCAGCAAATTAGCAGGCAAACGCTCCGTGCGGTAACTGTCAAAATAGGCCAGGGCACTGGAAAAAGCCGGTACCGGAATGCCGCACCGGACAGCGGTGGCCACAACATTCCGCCACGCTTCCTGATAGCGCTCTACTGCATCCTTAAAGTAGGGATCAAGCAAAAGATTGGGAAGGTCCGGGTCACGGTCAAAAGCCTCCTTAATGTTGTGCAAGAAACGGGCCCGGATGATGCAGCCTCCTCTAAAGATCATGGCGATATCCCCTAAATTCAGGTTCCAAGCATAGGCACGAGAGGCGGCCCGCATTTGGGCAAAGCCTTGGGCATAGGAGCAGATTTTGCTGGCATACAAAGCCTGGCGGATCGATTCAATCAACGCTTCCTTATTTCCAGCGAATATTTCCGGTTTGGGGCCTTTCAGGATTTGGCTTGCTTTGACTCGCTCTTCTTTCATCGCTGACAGGAAACGGGAGAAGACAGACTGGGTGATGATAGACAACGGGACGCCTAAATCCAAGGCGCTTTGACTGGTCCATTTCCCGGTTCCTTTTTGTCCAGCCTTATCTAAAATGACATCCACTATTGGTTGGCCCGTTTCAGGATCTTCCTTGGTAAAAATATCGGCGGTAATTTCAATCAAATAGCTGTCTAATTCTCCCTTGTTCCACTCACTAAACGTTTCATGCAGCTGGCGGGTATTGAGACCCACTACATCTTTCAGCAGATGGTACGCTTCAGCGATGAGCTGCATATCACCGTATTCTATGCCGTTATGAACCATTTTCACATAATGGCCGGCACCGTCCGGACCAATATAAGTGGTGCATGGTTCACCATTTACTTTGGCGGCGATGGCTTCAAAAACTGGGGCAACAAGCTGGTGAGCCTCCTTATCTCCGCCAGGCATAATGGCCGGCCCTCTTAAAGCCCCCTCTTCACCGCCGGACACCCCAGCCCCGATGAAGTGTATGCCTTTCTCCCGCAAGTCCTTGTGGCGCCGGATGGTATCTTCAAAGTAGGCATTTCCGCCATCAATGAGAATATCACCTGGGGAAAGGAAGGGAAGGAGCTGCTCAATGGTAGCATCCGTTGCTTCTCCCGCTTTGACCATCAACATGATTTTCCTCGGCTGTTCCAGTGATTCAACGAACTCTTCAACACTATACGTTCCAACAACCTGTTTACCCTTGGCTTCCTCCAGGAACGCTTTCGTTTTTTCAGGGGAACGGTTGTACACGGAAACACGGAAGCCTTTGCTCTCCATATTAAGTGCCAAATTTTTTCCCATGACAGCTAAGCCGATCACGCCTATTTGCTGTTTCTCCATCAGTCCTGTTCCATCCTTTCCACTGTCATTCTTTAGTCAGACACTGTTTACGCCTGAAGTCAATCAACCTTTAACCCGTCTATAGTATATCACAGCTTACAACCAATTAAATTATCCTCTATTTCAACTTTTATCATAAATTTCCGAGAAGACCCCCACTTCTAAACGAAGTGTAAGTGAGGGATGAATCGGGACAAACATATGTTTTCCTTCTGAAACAGAAATGGTATATTAGAACCAGGAGGGAAAATCTATGCAGAAAGCGTATCGTTTTCGCCTGTATCCCAATCAAAAACAACAAACTCTGATCCATAAAACATTTGGGTGTTGTCGCTATGTGTTCAATCACTTCTTGGCCAAACGAAAGGAAGTGTATGAGACTGAAAGGAAAACGTTAGGGTACAACGCTTGTTCATCCATGCTCACACAACTCAAAAAGGAGCTTGAATGGCTGAAGGAACCGGATGCCACGGCATTGCAAACAGAGTTGCGGCATCTGGATGATGC